>JAJCYI010000139.1 GCA_029263015.1 Saprospiraceae bacterium
TTTGCATGGTTCAATTTCTTCCGGAGGTTGAGCAAGGATTACGAGAAAACCCCTGAATCTTCTGCGGCCTTTGTCCAGATCACATTTATTGATATCATTCTTTCAAGAATTCAGAATTAAATTTTAAAACATACTCTAAGGTATTCAATTGCTTTGCCAATTGCGGTGGGCCGACGCTGACCATACCCAACCTGACCGCGGGCACTTATCACCTGATTGTCAAAATGTACAACGCCAACTACCAGTTGATCTGTCAGCTAAACGAAGATGCCGTAGTTGGGGGTGGCGGCAACAATCCTATATTGGTATTAAACTGTCCATCCAATGTCATTATAACCGCTCCAATTGGTCAGACGGAAGCTATCGTAACTTACAGCCCACCAATGGCCAATTCTACCTGTCCAGTAGGCAGTGTCACACTGCAACAAACAGCAGGTACTCCAAGT
The DNA here is from genome assembly GCA_029263015.1 of Saprospiraceae bacterium. Classification (GTDB taxonomy): domain Bacteria; phylum Bacteroidota; class Bacteroidia; order Chitinophagales; family Saprospiraceae; genus UBA6168. Next base: position 447 of record JAJCYI010000139.1, read on the forward strand.
GGATCAACCTACCCCGTTGGAATGCACACCGTCTCTTACCAGGCAACGGATAATTGTTCAAACAGCAAGGCCTGTTCGTTCAATGTGACCGTCCTTGATAATCCAGGGAGTGGTGTGGATTGTGACAATATCTCCATCACCAACGGAGGGGGCGCAATCACGATTGGTGGGTTGCTGGCACCTATCAACGAGTTGCGGGTGTACACAAATGGCTATGCTTCCATTATTTTTAGCTGCATCAACAACTGCGATATGCCGACACAGGTGCTGCCCAACCTCGCCAATGGCAACTATCATGTTATTGTGAAATTGTATACGGCCAATTACCAGCTCATCTGTGAAAAAACACAAGATATAGTAGTGGGAGGAGGACCGGTAAGCAATCTTACCATCACTTGCCCCTCCAATGTCACGGCTACAGCCCAAGCCGGGCAATCAGGTGCTGTGGTCAATTACAATACCCCTTCTGCCAATTCCGACTGTCAAGTAGGAACAGTATCGGTAACCAAAGTAGCAGGCCCTCCAAGTGGTTCTACTTTTACTGTCGGAACTACCACTGTTACCTATAGGGCCACCGACGGATGTGGCAATATAAAACACTGTTCCTTTCAGGTAACCGTGACTGGGGGCCAGGGTACTGGCGATTGCAGCGATGTATTCCTCACTGTGAACGATGACTCCCTCATTGTCAACGGACTGACTGCCCCGATCAATGAAATACAAGTGATTACGGGAGATTGGTCCACCAAGGTTTACAGTTGTTTTGAAAGCTGCGATTCACCTTCGCAAATCATTTCAATGCTGACGCCAGGCGTTTACCATGTGCTTGTTAAGTTCTATTCTGCCAGTTATCAGCCTATTTGTGAAACGTTACAAGATATTGTCATTGCGCCGGATGCATCCTTTTTGATAGTTTTTGACTTTAACTCCGCCATGCAGGAGGATGTGAGTGTGGGGCTTTACTGGCTCAACAATACACAACATCTCAACGACTATTTTGTGGTGGAAAAATCGGTGAACGGGGCTGATTTTGAACCCATCCTCCAACAAAATGGTACTGCGGATATTCAACAGTTGCGTCTCTATGACGATATTGACCGCAACCCAGTGGAGGGGGATAATTACTACCGCATCAAACTGGTGTTTAAAGATGGGAGTTATTCCTATTCTGAAGTCAGGAAAGTTTCTTTTAATCCAGGATCGAATTTCATCCTGTTCCCGAACCCAACAGGCGACCGTGTGAATGTTTACATGAAGCGCTTTTTGGGCAAAGAGGTGGACGTAGTTATTTTTAATTCGCTGGGCCATGAGGTGTACAGACAGCATTTGGATGAGGTTAAGGATAAAATACTACCTATCGAATTGAACCGCAACCAGTTTAAAGACGGTATATATTTAGTCTCAGTTATCAATGGCGGAAGGGCATTGTCGAGGCGGTTGGTGGTGACGAGGTTTTGACGTATTGCCTTCTCCAAGCAACTTCACAAACCACTTGCCGGCACACGCTGGCAAGTGGTTTGTTTTTTCCATTCTAAAAAAGGTCGCTTTAACCTTTTTCCAACAATTTCAAATCCTGCAACCTCCTGCCCAGTCCGTCATCGGAAAGGCATTGACTAGCGTGAACGGGGATGGTGCTGGCGATGATATCATCCACCCGGCGGGAGGAGCGTGCTCAGCTCATTTATCAGTCCGAAATAATCTACGATTTTGGTATTTCCAAATGAACTTAGGCAAAGCAAGTCCTCGTCTCTGGACACGAGGTAATCCGCTTGGGCATCCTGTGCAAGGGCAAGAAGGAAATTGTCTTTCGGATCTCTGCAAACCTGCACTTCGGAAACAACGTCAACGAGCATTCCGAAAACCGTGAACTGGAGGAGCAAGGCCTCGATATCTCTTTCTGTGAAATACTTTCTGAACTTGGGACGGCGGGCCACCTCCACTAATTCTTCGACCAGTTCTTTGCTAAAGACCAGTACAAGACGTTCGTCTTTAAAGAAGGGGTCAAGGTCAACCAGACGGCGGGTAATCAGGAAATTGATCCAAAGGTTGGTATCAATGATGATTTTGAGTTTTTCGTTCATAGCGGGCAGTTCTTACGGATTCAACTTCATCGGCGATTTCGGTTTCGGTGAGTTCATCGCCACCTTTTTTGCGAAGTTGACCCACCAAGTCCAAAAATGCCTCCTTGGAAGGCTTTATTTCCTGAATGCGTATGAGGTTCAACTTTGCAAGGTTTTCCAACAATGCCCGGACATCGGGATTCTCTATTTCTATTTGATAGACCATGATAAGATTACAGTTTTAGAATAAAGATGGCTCTTTGAAGTCTTCCAGTGGTTCGTCAAAATCGGGGGTCATTTTGAAAGTGCCTTTGGCGCAGCCGAATTTTGGCACCCGCTTATCCTGTTGTTTTTCAGCGAACTGTTTGCTCAAAAGGAATTCGAGGAACAACAGTAGTTCCTTCTTGAATTGCTCGGAATTCAGCAAGTTGATTTTTGAATAAATATATTGTTCGGTCATTGTCTAAAATATTTTTCTTCAAATATACACCAACTCAAACATTAATGTTCAAAATACGTTCGGCCATGAAAAGCAATACCTTTTAGAGCCTGTTTTCTGCTGGGTCATGGCTATTGGGTTTCCAGCAGTTTCAAATCCTGCAATTTCCTGCCCAGTTCATCGTCGGCAGCCAGTTTCAGGAAGTCGTTGTGCAGGCCGAGCACCCTGAGCACATTGAAGTATGCGCCAAAAGATACGCTGCCATTTCCTTTTTCAATTTGATATAAAGTGGTCCTGTTGATGTTCGCCCGTTCGGAAACTTGGATGGTGGTCAGCTTACGCCGCTTGCGGGCGAGTTTGATCTGCTCACCGAGTTGATCCAGTATTTTTTGGTGCTTTGGAAAAAGGATTTGTTTTTCAATAATGTTGTTTATTTCCTACAAAATCAACCTATATGTTTAGAATAATCAACATTATTGAAAAATGGTAAAGCAAGCCTTGTACACTGCACCACTTCTGGTTTTGTGTATTTTGGGTGGATGCTCCCCATTAGGGGCTGGGGGCAGGGCTGTTGAGTTCTCGTTTTTAAATTTAAAATGCAAAAATGGCCTTCACGTAAAATATTTGCCATCAGGTAGGTATGTGTGTCTGATTTTTACATTTATTATTTATCATTTTACATTTTACATTAAAACCCTTAGCACTTAACAGCCCTGGGGCTGGGGATGAGCGGTGGCAAATGCTCAAAACCAGAAGTGGTCTGGCATTATTAACCTGATAATTGATGAAGTGTTCTTTCAAAAATATCGGGTTGCCTGAGTCGATCCTCACTTGCACCCCAAACAAAACCTGACCATTCAGCATGTCCAACATTTTTTATAGGACAAGCTGTGCATTTTCAGAATTGCAAAAAGTAGCCGGAAGTACAACTTCCGGTTACGTCAAATCCTGCCGCAAGCACACCCTCACTTGCACTTCAAATAAAACCCCTCCATTTTCCGATGAAATGCCGCCAGCGTATTTTCACCCACGTCTAAAGATCAAACCACCCCCTCACTTGCACCCCATGGCGGAGTTGGGGCAAGTCGCCACCATATATTATTGACTTTTGACCGATAGACAAACCTTCGATTTTGTTCAGATAATGAAACCCCTTAAAATAATCAGGATTGACCGTTGCGCCGTATTTCATCTCCCATACATCCACCGATTGGAACTCTTCACTTAGAAGGTCCAATTCATTGCCCACATTGTCCCGCCAGAAATAAAATTGTGGCCTTTCCCCCTGGTGGTGCCGCTGCTTGAGCAGTTCCGCTATGACCAAGTTCTCGAACAAACTACCTTTTTGATAGTAAGTGTCCACTTGCCCAGCATCCTTCATCCCAAGCAGGTAACAAGCAAGGCCCGTGTCGAAAAAATAAAGCTTGGGGCTTTTGACCAACCGCTTGTTGAAGTTGCGGTAATAGGGAGGCAGCAGAAAGGCGATAAAGCTAGTCTCAAGGATGCTCAACCATGCCTTGGCGGTTGGCGAGGTGATGCCACAATTGTTGGCTAATGAGCTGAGATTGAGGACTTGGCCGATGTGCCCCGCGCAAAGTTTTAGAAAGTTCCTGAAAAGCGTGAGATTTTTTACATTGAGTAAGGACCTCACGTCTCGTTCAACATAGGTTTCGACGTAGTTCGGGAAATAACGGGTAGGATGGATGTCCGAATCGTAAATGGCCGGATAAAAACCTTTGAATATAACTTCGGGTAATTGCTGGCTCAAAAAACCGGCAGTTTTCATTTCTGAAAAGTCGAACGGTAGTAAGCGGACAAGCGCAACCCTGCCAGCCAAACTCTGCGTAATGCGCTCCATCAGAGGGAAGTGTTGCGAGCCCGAGAGTATGTATTGCCCCTTAATGCGGTCAAGATCCGTTTTGGTCTGTAGGTATGAGAAAAGGTGCGGTACGTTCTGTACCTCGTCAAGAATTACGTTTTTAGAATAGATATTTAAAAACCCGTTAGGGTCAGCCTCAGCTTGTGCCCGGTTGTCTGGGTTCTCCATCGAGATGTAGGTGTACTCGGGAAAGAGTTTTTGCAAAAGTGTAGTTTTTCCAGACTGCCTTGGCCCTGTTACCGCAACGATGGGAAATTTTGTAGAAAGTTCTTTTATTGTGGTAGCGATTTGACGATTTATCATGTTTATTTTTTACAAATTTAAAATTTAATTTTAAATTTGTAAAAAATAAACCTATCAATTTCATCGCACCATGTTTTTCACTGGCCTATAAGTTTCACAGAAATACCGACTCTTAGCCAAACAAATAAGCATAACCGCTGCAAGTTCATCCGTTTCTACCTCACTTGCACTTCAAATAAAACCCCTCCATTTTCCGATGAAATGTCGCCAGCGTATTTTCCGAAGTGAATTTAGAACGTTCGATGTTTCCATGGATGCTGAATATCTTTTCAATGACCGAAAGCGGGATTTCGGATTTTACGGAGAGTTGTTTTTTAAATTGTTCGTTTAAATCTTTGGTGGACAACTTGTAATGTTCCCGAATAAAACCGAGAAAGAGTTTCATTTTTTGCAGGGCAAGTTGTCGGTGGTTGTTTTGAATGAAATGAAGGCGGCCAATAGTGTTGATAAATTCCAGGGAAGTGTTTTCGTTCTGCTCCAAAACAGGGATGATTCGCTGCCGGCGTTTGGCACGGAAAATCAGATATAGCACTGCCAGGCCCAATAAAATATACCAGCCCCAGGCCAGCGATGGTTGCGACAGGATATATTTCAATGGACTATTGCCAAACCCCCTGTTACCCTGGCCAGGTAATTCAAAGCTCCGGGTTGTTTTATCCCAAAGTATGGGGCCTTTTTCGAGATGTAATAAAACTTTTTCGACATATTCCCGACCTTCTTTTTTTACTATATGGAAATTGGTGAATGCCAGTGAGGTGGTGTGAAAATAAAAATTTCCTTTCCCATATTTAGCACGGGCAAAATTGACTAATGTGTCATTGATGATTCCGAGAGAAGTAAATTCATGTTGATATTCACAAAATAAATCGGGCGGCATATAACCCCATTCGAAATATTGGTCATCGGCACGATAACGGTAATTAAATTCATACCCAGATACTTTATTTAAATCCTCATGGGGAAAATTTAAAGTCGCGATAGAATCGCCAAAAAAATATTCATCTTCCGTATAATAAAAAGAATCCCGATCATAAGTGAGGTCGATACAATTTTCTCCGCTTATAGTGTCCAATAATTCAAAGGAAACAAGCGGTGAAATAATAAAGGCATCATTTCCTCTTTCCACAAAGTTGAGTAAGGCATTTAATCGCAAAGAATCAATCCATAACGCGGGGCCGAGGTAAAAATAACTTCCTGTTTTCTCTTTTTTGTTTAATTGGATAGTTAGACTGTCATTAATGTTTTCCAATCCCTCCTCTGGAAAATATTCTTCCAATAACCCATAAATAATAGATGTGCCATAAGGGTCGCCTGAGTCGGCTCGGTAATGCTCCCGCCAACTATGCCTTTTGCTGTCGCCCATAATATACATCAGCCCCGCCATGAAGATGAGGGATATTCCGATGATTATTATGATTTTTTTATTTGGCATATTCCGTAATCGGAAGTTGTGCTTCCGGTTATGTGCGATCTGCTATTTTGTTGACATCTTTCAAGGCTGATTTGAATTTCGGTTGGAGCAATAGAAAATCTTCTTTGTTTAATTCAGCCTTTCCGTACCATATTTTTTCAAAGACCAAAGTGATTTGCTGGATATTTTTAAAAAATGGCGACCCTGCTAATTCACGCAAATACTCGCCATTGGTCTTGTCTTTTTTCCATTTTATTTTTTTCTGTAAGGATAGTTCTTTTAATATCGTTAAATAATACAACCGAATTGCCATTGAGTAGTTGCCAGCAGCGATGGCTTGTTTTATTGGGTTTTCCAATTCTGCTTCTTCCAAATTGTCTTCTATTTTTTCAAGATCAACATTGGAAACAGGCTTGAGTTTTTTATCTTTTGGTAGGAATACGTTATCGCCTGTTAATGCTTTTATCAATATGAAAAAAAGCAGGACAATACCGATGGTGATAATGAAAAATTTTAAAAAAGTTCCAATCCCTTCAAATTTTACTGGTCCTTTTTCTTTGCGGTCTTTTTTCTTTTTTTCTTTTTTTTCTTCCGAATAATCAACTCCCTCTGTGAGTGAATTATATTTTTTGTCATCAAATTTTCGCTGCTCAATATTTTGTTTGAAATAATCTTGCTGAGGAGATTGCGCAACGGCAACGTTGTCAAGATTGGTCAGGATGATAATGGAGAAGATGAGAAAATATCGGGACATAAGAAACCTATATCAATGGAAATTTAAATAAAAATAAAAGCTGAGTTAGGTTTGAAAAGTCTCAGTTAGTGCAAGTGTCGCATCTACGTGAGCATTGGTGTTTATTTGTTCTAATTTAACAAATGAAATATTATTAATTAAATCTTCATCCAACGGCATTTCTATTTTAATATAATTATCGGTAAAGCCCGACATCATGTCTTTGGTTTTACTTTGCTCAAAAAGCACAGGTCTTATTTCACCAATATGTTGATCGTAAAAATAGCGACGCTTTTTTTGTGATAAGATGGTCAGCATTTCATTTCGGCGACGGCGTTCTTCCATAGGCACCTCATTTGGCATTTCAGCAGCCAACGTATTGGGGCGTTCCGAATAAGTAAATACGTGCAGGTAAGAAATTTCCAGTTGATTGATAAAATTATAGGTCTCCAAAAAATCTTCTTCGGTCTCACTAGGAAAACCGACAATTGCATCCACGCCAATGCAGCAATGCGGCATTGATTTTTTGATATGTGCCACACGGTCAACATAAAGCTCCCTTTTGTACCGGCGGCGCATCATTTTCAATTGCTTGTTGTTACCGCTCTGCAAAGGGATGTGGAAATGGGGGACAAAGCGTTTACTCTGTGCTACAAATTCGATGATTTCGTCAGTGCAAAGATTCGGCTCGATAGAAGAAATACGAAAACGGTCAATGCCCTCCACCTCGTCCAATTCCGTTATCAGGTCAATGAACATAGCTGCCTTTTTTGGGCGAACACCCTCAATCCCTTTTGTGCCGCCAGCCTGTTCGGTAGGTAGATTTCCAAAGTCCCCAATATTCACGCCTGTCAGCACGATTTCCTTTACGCCCATCCCGGCAATCTTCTTGGCATTTTCGACGGCGCTCTCCACGGTGTCGCTGCGGCTTTGGCCACGGGCCATTGGGATTGTGCAAAATGCACATGAATAATCGCAACCATCCTGTACTTTTAGGAAGGATCGGGTGCGGTCCCCAAAGCTGAAGGCATGTTTAAAAACATTGACTTCTTTCACTTCTCCCGCCTGAACCAGGCCTTTGCCAGGGGCTTTTTCCAACTGCTCGACAAACTCCAAAATGCGGAATTTTTCGGCAGCGCCCAGCACGAGGTCCACGCCTGGGATTTCGGAAATCTCCTTTGGTTTCAATTGTGCGTAACATCCGATCACCACCACCTTTGCTTCTGGCGACTTCCGCAACGCCCGTCGCACAATCTGCCGGCATTTCCGGTCTGCAAAATCCGTCACCGAGCAAGTGTTGATGACACAGATGTCGGCCCCATCGTCGAACTTTACTTCCTGGTAGCCGGCATCCCCGAACAACCTGCCAATGCTGGAGGTTTCAGAATAATTGAGCTTGCAGCCGAGGGTATGGAAGGATACTGTTTTTGGTGTCACTTTCGATCAGGTAAAAAGTAAAAAGTAAAAAGGCAAAAGTTAGTAGGGTGCTTGCTTTATACTTTTGCCTTTATACTTTTTACTTGTTCAACCGCAAAGGTAAAGCTATTTCACAATCACTTTCCTCGTCGTGAATCGTCCATCTTCCAAAGTCCATTTCACAAAATAAATACCAGTCGGCAACTGGCCGTTTAGGTCGATAGCCTGCTGTTCTGTGTCTGTAGGAATTTTTTTTGATAAAATAGTCTTTCCATTAAAATCGAAAAGGCTGATTAGCGAAGTGTCTTTTGTTTTTTCAAAAAGTAGATTGAAAGTGCCATTAGAGGGATTGGGTGCAATGGAAAAGAGCATTTTTTCAATGAAATATTTATCCGCTGCAATTAATGTGCTATCGTAAATCATATCCTTCCCTATCACGATATCAGAATAAGCACCCAACTGGAATAAACTGTCTTGTCCATCCACACCAATAGCATCGTAAACCTCAAAAGATAAATTCTGTATACCATTTGGATTTCCAGTTGGTGCATCTTCTTTGAAGCCAAGTTTAATACTACCTATTTCACCATAAACATTTGAAAATGCCAAACCATCTTTTCTTGAAATCGTTATTTCGATTCTTCCTTCTTCTTGGTTCACTTCTTCAATAACCATTACCTCTTCAAGATTACCTAAAGGAGTATTGTCCTGAAGTTTCAGAATAGCAAGCCCTGGTACTTGTTCCCAAATGCTAGTATCGTACTTAACTGTAAAAGCTATTCCATAGAGTTCGCTAATTGGAGAAACCTGAGTGCCAACCAAAATATTTGCCCTGATACTTCTTTGAAGGCTGTTAGCGATAGTCGTTGAAATTTCAACTTTATTTATGTCGAGATAAATTTCTCCTTCGGCAAATGGTGCCAATGTTTCGGTAAATATGAAGTCAGGCCTCTGTTTGTTATAATTCACCTCCAATACATGCCAATCTAACTCATTGACCACACCATCTCCATTGCAGTCCTGATGCTTTTGGTCTATAGCACCTGAAAGAGAGCCCCACATATCAGCATAATATGGTGACCATACGATTGACGAAGGGTTGCGGATAGGGCCGTTTGCATTGTTTCCCATTGTAATTCCAATATGTAGCAAATCATCATTTTTAGCGATTCCATCATCATTGCCATCGCCAGGCCATACACAATCCGAATCACAAAATACAGATTGGGAACACGTGGTAATCATCCCATTATTGTAAAATTCTTGAATCATTGGAATTGCATCTAAAGCTACATTGACATTTTCAATAAAATTTGAATCAGGCTGGCGGTGGTAAGAGAAAGCAGCGTCCAGCACAATACTACTTCCTACTGGAAGTTCCTCCGCACTAAACGACATTACGATATTGGGCTCCCAAAAAAGTCCGATAACTGCTTTCTGAGACCAGCCAAACTGATCGTTGGGATTGTCGAAAAAAAGATGGTTTACAAATTCAATACTTGCTGTATCGTATCCACTATTACCATAGGTTATGGGGGTTCCATCTCGCCATTTCCCCTCTAAGAGATTGTAATATTCGAAATCAAGTGTAGGCTTTCGCACAACCCATGCTGGTGGAGGGTCAAGTGATGTTAGGTCATAATGAACCGATAATTTTTCCATATTATGATTGAGAAATGTAATAGCCTGAATAGGAGGATTTACCCCGATTCCTCCACTGGAGCAAAAAACACCAGTATCGTTATTGTCCTTATTGTACAGATAGGCACTATTGAGGATGGTGTCACAACCAAAATAATCATCGTTGAAGCATCCTATATCTATGTCTGCTCCAATTGCCATCCTGAAATTCAATAAACCTTCAACCGATTTATTAAAAACCTTATGGCGGGTAAAAACCGTATGATTCAATACTTCATTATCTGAGCAATTGAAAGCATAGGACATAAAATGGACTTCCACTCCCAATGGGACACCCCCTGTTTCAAGATGAACATTCTGAATGTCATTGAAAACTGTCCAAGTCAATTCATCCGGCACAACAGATAGTAAATCGGGCCCGATGACTGGGTATTCGCCATTTATAGGTTCATAAATCCCATTACCATTTCGATCAAAGAAAGGTGCAAGTTCCTGGTCGGGCAGCGCAAAACCCATGACCGTTTCAAAATGTGGATTTCCTTTCGCAGGCCATGACAGGATGGAGGGCGGTACTGTCGAGTCAATAACCCCATTGTCTTCAAAGTCTTTTATGATTTGCAATATGCTCCCTCGGTTTGTTTTCCAGACATGGTTAAAATTTTCACAGCCATCAGGTAGTACGCCCATTGTTGTGTCATCAATAGGGCCAGCCCAAAAATCTGCTATGCCATTGGCATTGCCATAAACCTGGCATGCAGTTTTAAGGTTGCCGCCCGAATCATATCCTCCAAGCCATATGCCAGCAGCATAAAAAGTAGAGGTTTCTATAGTTTGTCCAGGAACATAAGGTACGATAAATTTCCCGTCGCTCCTGTCCCAGAAAAAATCACCGCCCGTGCAGACGGCAGCCTTCACCTTATTGGCAGCAATATATTCAATGGCCGAATTGTCGCACTGGGAGTTTGCCTTTTGAAAAACGAGAAACGACAAAAGGAGGGTTGGTAAGATAGTTTTAGATAGCTTCATAATAGTTGCATTTTGAGTATGAAAGAATGTTGTTGTCGAGATGAGTTGGGAGGCAACTTAGAGTTGCCTCCCAACTATGCTCCTCCCACCCTATTTCACCACTACTTTCTTGGTCGTAAACTTCCCGTCGGCCAATACCCATTTCACAAAATAAATACCAGTCGGCAACTGGCCGGAAAGGTCAATGGTGTGCCGCTCTGTTCCTGCGGGGATTTTTTCTAAAAAGATTATTTTCCCGTTGAGATCGAAAAAATTGACCTGCGAGACGGTGTTTGTTTTTTCAAAAAACAAACCGAACGAGCCGCTGCTGGGGTTGGGGGAGACCGTGAGTTGGATGTTTTTGTCAAACAGTTCTTCCGAAGAGGTCAAGGTACTGTCGAAAACCATGTCCTTGCCGATGACTATATCTGAGGCAGCGCCCAATTGGAAAAAGTTACCATCTGCATCCACACCGACAGCATCATAAATTTGAAAGGTGAATGTCTGCATTCCATTGGCATTGCCGGTCGGGGCGTTTTCCTTGAGGATTAAGTTGAACCGTCCCAATAGCCCAAAAGTATCGCTGACAGGTTGACCATCTTTTCTTGAAAATGCCACATCCATAAGACCTTTATCTAGGGATGCGTATTCAATGGTCATAACCTCATCTTCATTTCCAAAAAATGTTGTGTTGGACAAACTTAATGGGTTACCTCCAAATGGTTCCCAGATGCTTGTATCATATTTAACGGTAAAAGCAAGGCCGTAAATTTCAGGAAATGGGCTGTTCTCAAAGGCCAAGTAAATGTCCCCTTTTAACAGCCTTTGCAAATATGGGCTTGAAGTTGACAGTTCGTCCTTGTTCAGTTCAATATAGAGTTCATTGTCAACAAAAGGGGCTTTCATTTCGGTATGTACATAATCGGGCCGCTTGTCAGCATAGTTTTTTTCCAAAACATACCAGTCCAGTTCATTTACGGCCCCATCACCGTTGCAGTCTTGGTGCTTTTGGTTGACGGGATTATTGGGGAATAAGCCCCAGGCAGCAGCATTGTAGGGAGACCAGACATTGGAGGCGGGTTCACGGGGAGGCCCACTGGCATTTTGGCCCATCGACACGCCAATGTAGAGCAGGTCATCGTTTTTGGCAATGCCGTCGTGGCCTGCATCGCCGGGCCATACGCAGTCCGCCTCACAAAAAGCAAATTGGGCGCAGTTTGACAGGCCGCTGTCATAAAAATCCTTTATACCAGCTACAGCGGCCAGCGCCACGTTTACATTTTCCAGATGGTCGGCACCGGGTTGGCGGTGATAGGAGAAAGCCGCATCCAATATTAAAGTTTCTGCTTCTGGTAGTTCGAAGATATCCATAGACATGATTATTGTCCTATAATATAGAGGTATCCATCCTAAATTACTTAATGCCCAACCCAAAGGATCATTTGGATTGTCAAAAAAAGCATAACTAACAACATTTGAGCTTCCAGGACTGTAGCCATTTCCCCCATACGTAAGAGGAGTACCATCCTTCCAAAAACCAGACAAATATCTATAGTATTCTACTGGGAATGCTGGGCTTGTTGTACCAAAAATAGGTGGTTCAAAGCCTTCTTGGTAAAATATCATTTTACTCATTTTCTGGTTTAGAAAAGTAACTGCTTGCACAGGAGGGTTTTCACCATAGGTCCCAATTCCTGCACATTGCCCACCACCATCATCATCATTGGTTGCATTGTATGCGTAGCTAGTGTTCAGCAGCGTATCACAGCCAATATAATCGTCAGCATAACACCCCAGGTCCATATCTATAGCTAATCCCATTTTAAAATCAAATAAGCTTTTCCCTAATTTGTTAAAGATTTTATGCCGAGTAAAAACGGTATGATTCAGCACTTCATCATCCGAACAATTGAAAGCATAAGCCATAAAATGAACCTCCGCGCCGACAGCAAGGGTATCGAAACCATTTAGGGCATTGGCACTAGCGTTAAAAACGCACCAGGTCATTTCATCGGGAATGACACTTGGCATGGAAGCATCAATGAGCGGGTACTCGCCATTGGAGGGTTCGTAAAGGCCGTTGCCGTTGCGGTCAAAAAAGGGAGCCAGTTCCTGATCGGGCAACGGGAAACCCATTGTATTTTCAAACAAAGGATTGCCCCTTGCGGGCCATGATTTTATGGCAAGGGGAACGGGCAGGTTAATCGTGCCATTGTCCTCAAAATCCCCTTTTACCCACAAAATATCGCCCCGGGAAACTTTCCAGATATGGTTGAAATTCTCGCAGCCATCGTCAAAGATGGTCAACGAGCTGTCATCTATTGGCCCGGGCAGGTAGCGGTTGCCATTTGCCTTGTGTGTCACTTTCAGGTTGCCAGCAGCATCAATGCCGCCAAGCCATAAAGCCGCTGCAAAGATCGTGGTGACCTCTGGAAACTGACCCGGCACGTAGGGCACGACAAATTTCCCGTCGTTGCGGTTCCAGAAGAAGTCGCCGCCATTTAGCACAGCAGCCTTCACCTTATTGGCAGCAATATATTCAATGGCCGAATTGTCGCACTGGGAGTTTGCCTTTTGAAAAACGAGAAACGACAAAAGGAGGGTTGGTAAGATAGTTTTAGATAGCTTCATAACACTGTGTTTTAGTTTAAAATAGCTTAGTCAGCACTAAATTAAGCAATCATTCCAAATCCAACACAAACGCCCCTTCCTCATTAATATCATAAAACGCCACGTCCAACTCCGCACACTGCGTTTTCCATTTCTTCACCTGCCATTTTTTATTGGAGGCATCAAAAATGAGGTTTTTAAAATTAAAAATATGCACCAGTTCGGCGATCATTATTTTTGGACTGTTGCGCAGCAGGATGTAATCTACTTTCATTTTTGTATGTTCATTTAAATTTGTCGTTCCGTCAATAATTGCCAGTTTTAAATTGTGGAATTGTGCAAATCTATTATTATAAAAAAAACGCCCAAATACTTTTGTCTCAGTTTCTTCCAAAAAAATATTCTCCGCTTTTTTACCTCCCATCGCATATCGGTGGCCCTGTGTCGTAAAACCGATTGATTTCATATCCATATTTTGATCTATAAGTGAATATATATTTTTGCCATCAAAAAAATCAATGGTGGTGTGTTTGTAAATATTGTAAATTACCATTTGCTGCGATTGGTGGTTTTTTATCTTGGTAAATGCGAAATTTAAACTGACAAATAAAAAAGCCCCTAACGCCACTATTACCCAGCGGTATTTTCTCGAACTTATGGCCATCATGGTACTTGTAATGACGACGTATAAAAGCAGTGCCACCACTCCGATAAACCATATTCCTTCTATCACTGCGGCAGGTAATTGCTGGATCAGGAAAACACATTCATTTCCGCACCACAACATGGCATAAAGCAATTTGCCGATCCACACCGCAATCGGAGGACATATTGCTTCGAATAACAACAAAGCCAGTCCTGCCCCTAATTCGAATCCTGCCAATGGGACCAATATCAAACCTGTCAACCAAAAATAAACTGGGAGTTGATTGAAATAATAAAAGGTGAGCGGGAGGGTCATTATTTGTGCGGCCAAAGAAACACAGGTCAATTGCCACATATAATTGGCAATTTTATTTTTAACCTTCCATAGCCTGGCAATTTTTGGTTGAAAATATACGATGCCAAAAACCGCCAAATAAGACAATTGAAAACCGACACTTGCAATTAAATATGGATTGAACAGCAACATAAAAAATGCACTCGCTGCCAACGTATTATATATGCTTGCATATCGTTGAAATGCCAAACCAATATTTAAAAAAGAAAACATGACCGCAGCCCGCATGACTGATGGCGAAGCGCCCGTCACTAAGGCAAATGCCCATATCACTGCCAAGACGATCAATACTTTGGCGATGCGCCAAACAGGTGTATTTATTTTTATTTTTTTCAGGAAAAAATTAAAAATTAAGAATACAATTCCGACATGTAACCCTGACACGGCGAGCACATGCATGGCCCCGGTTTGCGAATAAGCTGTTTGCAGCTCTTCCGGTATTTCATTGCGGTAGCCCAATATGAGAGCCGAGCCAACAGCCAGTTCTTTTTCATTCGTTAAATGTTTGCGAAGCGTATTTAAAAATCGCTCCTGCAACGCAATAGCCCTGCTGAAAATCACATTGCCATTACCTTTTTCAAGCACATGCCATTTCCCTTTTTTGATGAATGCCTGATAATGGATATTTTGAAAATGGAGATACCGTTTGTAGTCGAACGAATGTGGGTTTTTGGGAGCACCCAATTCCATTGGTTTACCTCGAAAAGATAAAAGGTCACCATATTCAATAGCCTCCGAACTCGTATCCCTTGCGATATAAACAAGTATGTTTCCGTCACACTTTTGTAGACTATCGGCAGTTGTGCCATAAGCTTTGACAGTAAGTTTCACCCGCACCCAATTCCCTTTTATAATGGGTGCATCGTTCACCTCTCCGAACAGTATGTTTTCTTTTTTCGAAATATGGTGACTAAAATGAGCAGGACTATTCCGGTCGGCGTGCAAATACGCGATATGATAGCCCACCAAAAAAAGAATAAAATAACCAGCGGCACCGAAGAGCCAGCGGTTATTAAAATTCCCTCGTATATTTTTGACCAACCAAATTGGCAGTAATAAAACCAAAGTGATGATGATAAAAATCGGATGATCAAAGTTGAAATAAAAAGAGGTGAGTATGCCAGCTACAAGAACCAGCAACAGGCGTACAAAGGGGAATTCCCGCCAGTTGAACATTTTTTGGGGTGTTGAAGAAAATTAGAAATTAGGTTTCTGAATATTGAATAGAGGGGAAACGCTAATCTCTAATTTTTTGGTTTTTTATTGAAGTTTTCAGGGTTGAAGATAGGATGAATTTTTTAAATTAAAGAATATTTGGATTTTGAATTACCTTTAGGACTTAGAAAAGAATAAGTGCTACACTTATTCTTTTCTAAGTCCTTAGCTCGTCAACTCACTCATTTACGAAAAATCAATCATCATGAAAACGGAAACAAAATGGGCCGTCATCATTGCTATCTCAATCTTTATCTGGTTTTTTATCGAAAAACTATTGGGCCTGCAAACACTTGAAGAAATGCCCACTTGGGTAATCGCAAATAGGATTGCCATTATACTCATCGCCCTTGTCTGCTATTTCATGGCAACCCGTGAAAAAAGGGAACACGACCTTGGTGGCATTATGACCTGGAACCAGGGTTTTTGGGCAGCGGCTACCATGACTTTGGTATTGATTCCCGTTTGTGGCTTGCTGGTTTATATTTTCCTCACCGCGGTCAATCCTGATTTTGCTCCTGCACGTATGGCATATACGACCAATGGTAGTATTGACAAAGATGCTATTGACTACTTTCTTTCCCTTTACCTCGCAGATGTTGTTATCGGCGGATTGTTAATGTCGGTTGTTTTTGCATTTGTGAATAAACGGGAAGCGGCGTAAACTCTCTGATTTTGCTCAAAGGTGACACCTTTCTGAAAGGTGTCACCTTTTATGCTGTTCATATAGGAATTTGCTCACCACTGGGATACCTTTGCCGCCATCTCAACTCCCAAATAATCAAGCTTTGTTACTTAATTGTTTCTATAAATGCATTTCACAAAGAATATATTTAAAAGCCTGCTCTTTCTTTTTCTCTTTTTTGAAATAGGCTGTAAATCCGATCCAAAACCAAGGCCTACTTTACCAGTACCCGAAGCCGTTGTCAAGGTGCCCAAATTTGACCGTGATTCTGCTTTTTCTTTTGTCGAAAAACAGGTTGCATTTGGTCCACGGCTGCCCAATACAAGCAGTCATGTACAATGTAAGGATTGGATGGTTAAAAAATTTGAAAGCCTCGGGCTTAAAATCATTGAGCAGCCATTCCAGGCTACTGCATATAATGGCAAAGTCCTTAACGGTTTCAACATCATTGCGCAGCACAACTCCTCCGCCACCAAACGGATCATGTTGGCGGCTCATTGGGATAGCCGCCACATTGCCGATTCGCCATTGAGTACGGAAAGGAAAAACGAACCTATTTTAGGAGCCGACGACGGGGGAAGCGGTGTTGGCGTATTGATCGAAATAGCTCGGCAGTTGCAGGCTACTCCACCTGAAATCGGAGTCGATTTTGTTCTGTTCGATGCAGAGGATCATGGCGATGACGCAGAAAGTGCTGATCCCGACCCTGAAAGCTGGTGCCTCGGCTCACAGTATTGGTCAAAAAATATCTTGCCTGTTGGTTATCGACCTAAATATGGGATTCTGCTGGATATGGTGGGTGCAAGGAACACGAGCTTTCCGAAAGAAGGTGTTTCAATGACTTTTGCCACCCAAGAGGTCAACAAAATATGGGCATTGGGACAAGAGTTGGGCTATGCGCGCTTCTTCGTGGATGAAAAAGTAGGCACCATTACCGATGATCACTTATTTGTAAACACGGTTGCCAAAATCCCAATGCTCGACATTATCGGCATGCCTCGGGTTCCCGGCACAAACAGCAGTTTTGGTAAACACTGGCACACGCACGATGACAATATGGAAGTCATTGATGTGCGTACCCTTCGTGCTGTTGGGCAGACGCTGCTCGAAGTGATTTACAGAGAAGCTGCGGGAAAATTTTGACGTTTTGAAATAACTTATCCTGACCATGATAAAAATAGCGAATTACATCAATGGAGAGCACCTTCCCGCTCAGTCTGAAAACTATTTGGATAATTACGACCCCTCCACTGGAAAAGTGTATTCCCTCATTCCCGAATCTGATGCATTGGATGTGGAAGCGGCTGTAGCGGCTGCCAAAAAAGCATTCCCGAAATGGTCGTCCTGTGGCGTTGAGGAGCGCTATCGAATCATGAACCGGATTGCCGATTTGATAGGGGAAAACATGGAAGAACTGGCACGGGCTGAAAGCCGGGACTCCGGCAAGGCCATTTCACTTTCCCGAGCGGTGGATATTCCGAGGGCAGAATCGAACATCCGGTTTTTTGCGACAGCGATCCTGCACTTTGGGTCAGAGTCATATCATATGGAAGGACTGGCAGTTAACTACGTCCTTCGCCAACCAATCGGGATAGTGGGCTGTATTTCACCGTGGAATTTACCGCTTTATTTATTTACTTGGAAAATAGCCCCGGCGCTTGCCACGGGTAATTGTGTCATTGCCAAACCTTCTGAAATGACGCCGATGACGGCTTATTTATTTTCAAAAATATGTGTCGAAGCGGGTCTGCCTCCTGGTGTTTTGAATATTGTACACGGCCTCGGCCCAAAAGCAGGACAGGCCATTGTCGAGCATCCCAAAATCAAAGCAGTTTCGTTTACAGGAGGCACCAACACAGGTAAAATATTGGCACGTACAGCCGCCCCCATGTTCAAAAAACTATCACTTGAACTTGGTGGTAAAAATCCAAACATCATCTTCGCCGATTGCGATTTTGAGCGCGCTGTTAGAACCACGGTTCGATCTTCCTTTGCCAATAATGGTCAGATATGCCTCTGTGGATCAAGGGTTTACATCGAAAGGCCGATTTACGAAAAATTTAGGGATGAACTGGTCAAGCGGGTAAAGTCACTCAAGGTCGGCAACCCATTTGAGGAAGACACCGTGCAGGGAGCACTCGTCTCCAAGCAGCACCGGGAAAAGGTGCTGGGCTACCTTGAACTTGCCAAAGAAGAGGGTGGCTCTATCCTTTGCGGCGGTGAAACTGTTTCTCCAGACGGCGAATATTCCGAAGGATATTACCTCTCTCCAGCCATCATAGAAGGCTTGCCGAATGCTTGTCGCACCAATCAAGAAGAAATTTTTGGCCCTGTTGTCACACTGCAACCTTTTGATACTGAAGAGGAAGCCCTCGAACTTGCCAACGGTGTGCAATATGGCCTCGCTTCCACCATCTGGACGCAGGATATCCAGCGTGCCAGCCGCATGGCCGAGAAAATAGAAGCTGGTATTGTCTGGATCAATTGCTGGTTGTTGCGGGATTTGCGGACTCCGTTTGGCGGGGTGAAAGATTCCGGCGTTGGGCGGGAAGGCGGCATGGAAGCGCTGAGGTTTTTTACAGAGCCTAAAAATGTTTGTGTGAGGTATTGAATTCCGTTGGCTTTCCGTAGCTGGAAGTTGTACTTCCAGGTGAATAACGCGCCGGAAGTACAACTTCCGGCTACCCTCCTGAACCCTCAGAAATTCATTTCAAACGCCACTGTCCGTACACATTTCCCCCCGTGTTTATTTTCCAAAATCATTTCCTGCGCGAATGGCATTTCAAAAACCTGCTGCATATTTCTGATAATTCCGGCGGGGACTTTTTTTTCTTTAAATTTATCCAATAAAATAGGTCTGGCATATTTTAAAAAACCCGTTTGTAATAATTCAATTAACTCGTTCCTGTTTTTTACCCAGTTGCCATTTAATTGAAATCGATGGTCGTTTTTCAATTCTGCCAAATTCAAAATATCACAGAGATCCGCAAACTGTTTTTCTGTACCAACTGCCATTATTATTTCCTGATGATCCTTTGTTTTAAAAATATCACCATAAGGCGAAATATTCGGATGTTGCGCCCCCATGCGCTGTGGGATATGCTTGACGTTCAGCCAATTGGCGGCTTGATTCGCCAATGCTGCAATGGCAGATTTTGCAAGTGATACAGAAATAAAACCGCCCTTTCCTGTTTCTTTTCTTTTTAATAATGCAATTAATATCGCTTCTTTTAATTGGTGTGCAGCAAGAATGTCAATTAATGCGACGGGCATTTTAGCAGGCGGTCGGTCAGGCTCCCCGTTCATATATAAAAACCCAGTTTCGGCTTGTAATAAAACATCAAATCCGGGAGCGTTTTCGCCTTCTCCATAAGCGGTTAAATTGGCATATATTAATTGCGGGTTTTTATTTTTTAAAAAACCATAATCCATTTTTAATTTTTCAGCGGAACCACTTTTAAAATTTGCAATTAAAATATCTGCGCCTGAAATCAAATCAATTGCAATATTTCTTTCTTTAGCTTCAGACAAATCAAGCATAAGGATTTCTTTCCCCCAATTGGTGCTGTGGTAATAAGCAGAAAGGGGGTCGCCGATATCTTCCTGTGGCAATTTCCATTTACGGGTCACGTCGCCGCCCGTTCTACTGTTTTCTATCTTAATAACTGTTGCTCCAAGCTCTGCAAAAAATTGCCCGACAGCAGGGCCAGCGAGCACACTGGCCAGTTCTATGATTTTTAGGTTCTTAAATAATTTGTTGTCCATTTTTAATTAGGCTTTGTTACTTAATTCTGATTTTAAGGCCAAATTAAGCTATTCGTTCTTCGTTCTTGATTCTTCAATACTCCTTTGTTTACCTTTGCGCCATGAGGATCAACGAGATAAAAATAGGCATGCTTGGTGGTGGTCAATTAGGAAAAATGATGGCACTTGCTGCTCACAATTGGGACTTGGCCACCTGGGCACTGGACACTTCCAAGACTTTTCCTGCCGGGTCAGTCGTCTCGCATTTTGTGGCAGGAAATTTTAAAAATTTTGATGATGTTTACAACTTCGGTAAACAAGTGGATGTGCTAACCATTGAAATCGAACACGTCAATACCGAGGCATTAATAAAACTGGAAGCAGAAGGCTTAAAGGTTCACCCTTCGCCATCAGCATTGAACATTATCAAGGACAAAGGGCTGCAAAAAGAATTTTATCAAAAGAACAACCTGCCCACCTCATCTTTTACTTTGTGGGAAAATGGGGAGGCAATCAAGCAAGCCATAAAAGATGGTCAACTCAAATACCCCTTTGTCCAAAAATCAAGAGAAGCAGGATATGATGGGAAAGGAGTTGCCGTAATTAGGGCAGAAGCTGATCTGGGTTCGATTTTGTCCCCAGCTTCTATGGTGGAAGATTTGGTCGATATTGATACAGAAATTGCTGTCGTAGTTGCCAGGAACGAAAAGGGGGAAGTAAAGACATTCCCACCAGTCGCTATGGAATTCAATCCTGTTGCCAACCTCGTGGAATTCCTCGTTTGCCCGGCGGGGCTGGATGAAAAAATTGCAAAACATGCAGAAGAATTGGCCATTGCAGCGATCAATGCATATGGCATTTGTGGCTTGCTGGCAGTCGAATTGTTTTTGACAAAGAATGGTGAACTGCTCATCAACGAAGTCGCTCCCCGGCCTCATAACAGTGGGCACCATACAATTGACAGTTGTTATACTTCGCAGTACCAACAGCACCTGAGGGGCATCCTCAACCTGCCTTTGGGTAGCACTAAAATGAAAGCAGCGTCCGTTATGGTCAACTTACTTGGCCATCCTGACTATTCTGGGCCAGTCAATTATGACGGCCTTGAAGAATGCATGGCAATGGAAGGCGTCAAAATGCATTTGTACGGCAAAGCGATCACCAAACCTTATCGAAAAATGGGACATGCTACTGTATTGGACAACGACCTGAATAAGGCAATGGCAAAAGCAATAAAAGTAAAAGATACCCTTAAAATTATTTCATAATAAATAATAATCAATATGATTTTCATCATCATGGGCAGCGATTCTGACCTTCCGATCATGCGGCAAGCAGCAGATGTCCTCACCGAGCTTGGTGTTCCATTTGAACTGACCATTGTCTCGGCGCACCGCACGCCTGAGCGGATGTTTGATTTTGCAAAAAAGGCGCATATAAAAGGGGTGAAAGTCATCATCGCTGGGGCAGGGGGAGCAGCACATTTGCCTGGCATGGTTGCTTCTTTGACGCCATTACCCGTGATTGGGGTACCGATCAAATCATCAAACTCTATCGATGGGTGGGACTCTATTTTGTCTATTTTGCAAATGCCGAATGGCGTGCCTGTAGCCACAGTTGCACTGAATGCTGCTAAAAATGCGGGATTGCTCGCAGCTGAAATCATGGCAACGAGTGACGCGCAATTATTGAATAAAATGATTGCTTACAAAAAAGAATTGGCCGATGGCGTTGCGGTGAAATATGAAAAATTGGAGAAAGTAGGGTACGAGCAATATTTGAAAGAGAAAGGGAATTGACAATGGAAAATTTTACCAAACAAAAAAGGCTTGCCGATATCGGCAAGCCTTTTTTGTTTTCATCTATGCTATTATCCATCATCCATTATCAACGCCATCTCCATTGAATGCCCCAAAATCGAACAACAAGGAGAAGCGAAGGGTATTGTCGAGTGGGTTACGCTGGTTGGTAGTCGGTACGAGATAGGAGAAGTTCAGCCCAAAAATATTGTACTTCAATCCAAGTCCCACTGTGAAATAGTGTCGGTCACCTTTGGTACGGCTTTCAGTAAAATATCCGGCCCTAACGGCAAATTGCTTATCGTACCAATATTCGAGTCCGAATGAAAGCATCAATTCTTTCAGCTCTTCGTCAAAGCCACCTGGTGCATCACTAAAAGAAGTGAATATCCCGCCAATAGGTGATTCTTCCCGCCAATCAGGAACATCATTACCGTCCAGGTCACATTCGTCTTCTGCTGTCCGGTCGTCATCAAAGCATCGGGTTGGCACCAATAATTTATTTACATCAGCCGCCAACGTCAAACTATTGTAGTTGTCGAAATTGATCGTCCAAGCACCCCCCAAACCAAGATTGGTAGGAAGGAAATCCTTTTGCTGGTTGCCAGCATTGGTATAGGTGATCTTTGAGCCAATATTTGAGATGGCCAAACCGAGGGTCAGGTCACTTGGTTTGCCGTTGGCTTCAATCTCAGTATCATAGGTTAAAGAAACATCAGCAGCGCCAGAAGTTCCGGCGTCAATTGTTTGGCCATCGACTTGTTGGCCGGAAGCCAAGTTGGAATAAATGAATTTTGCTCCAATCCCCGCAGAAAATTT
Source organism: Saprospiraceae bacterium (assembly GCA_029263015.1). Lineage (GTDB taxonomy): Bacteria > Bacteroidota > Bacteroidia > Chitinophagales > Saprospiraceae > UBA6168. Next base: position 23,206 of record JAJCYI010000139.1, read on the forward strand.
TTCGCTCAACTTTCTGGAATAGGCAGCGGTAAATTCAAATTCGTTTGGCCGGCCAGTACCGGTGGGGTTGCCGTTTTCGTCAGTGAAATTTATATCACCCAATGCAAAATACCGAAGCCCGACGCCTACTGCCTGCAGGTCATCCAGTTTGTAATAACCGGTGAGGTAGGCTAGGTAAACATCGTTAAGTCCAAGTGACCGCAACCAGGGGGTGTAAGTAGCCGAAATACCAAGTGATTGTTCGGCCATCACTAATTTCGACTGGTTAAAATGCATAGCGTTCGCATCGGCAGAAAGGCCGATCCCAACATCGCCCATCGCGCCTGACCGGGCATCGGAAACAATCCGCAAAAAAGGCACAGCAGTCAATATGGTGTTGATGCACTCGGATCCATCAGGATTCACGAGGTTTCCGTTGGAGTCAAAGAAACATTGCGCCTCCGTATTGGTTGGCATAAACAATACGCCAACAGTCATTAAACAAGCAATCTTCAGAAGTAAACCTTTCATGAGATAGATTCTATTTTAAAAAAAAAGTTTGCAAATATATAGAAGCCAGATTGAATGCAGCATACAGAATGAAAAATGCAGCATGTTTTCACTAAATGAAGGTAGTATGAAACTTCATTCGGCGTTCTGCTTTTTAATTCTTCATTATTTCAAAATGACCAATTTTTCAAATTCGCTTTCTCCTTCTAAGAGGGTTTGACCTGTATTTGGGCTTTGAATTTTAACTTTATAAATATAAACCCCTTTGGCCAATGGATCGCCGTAGTCGTCGCGGCCATCCCAGCGGATGCAATTGTCGCTCCCTAAACGCCGGTCCTCTAAGATTATTCTTTCCTCCAGCGTTTTTATCAAACGCCCTGAAATAGTATAGATTTGAACTAGTGCATCCAGCTCGACGCCAGGGCGCGCAGGATTAAGTTCAAACATGAAACAGGTGGAGGAAATGAAGGGATTCGGATAATTCAATACGTGTTCGAGAGCAGTCTTTTCAGACGATACAACTACAAATTCAGTGAAACCTTCTGCTGGGTTGTTAGCAATATCCCAAGCGGTTACTTTTATCTCGTGGCGGCCTTCAGGAATGTCGTATATAGGAAACCTGACTTCGCCTTTTGTATGGTCATCAATGGCCGCTTCGTAAAAGTCGTTTAAAACGTAGTTGAAATTCTGCGAATTATTGTCCATGACCCCGTTCAGGTCGTGGCCAATTGCATTACCTACTACATTTATGCCATTATCGTCTTCTAGCTTCACTAAAAGCAAAGGGTCGGAGCTGGTCATGCCGCCAAAAACAAAACTTTCGTCATCCATAAACACCTCTACCCTCGGTCCCCTGTCGTCGGCCAGGGCATTGGGGTCGGTGCCGCCCACTATTACTTCTTGGTAGTTGCCGGCGGCATCTTCCAACTGTGTTTCATCAGAGGCATAATAACTCAGCTTGAAAGCCCCATAATTGTAATCAATATCTTTTGGCACAACAAAGGTGAAAGAAAACTTTCCATTGGTCACACTTGCACGCCCTTTGAATATAATGTTCTTCTGCAAATCAAAATTGAAAACCGGACTGCTGGTCGCCTGTCCCAATGTCTGGTAGGTCACTTTTTTATCAAAAATAGTTGGATAAACAATGCCGCTAAAATCATTCATCAAGTTCCCAAAGTCATCTTGTACTTCCCCTTCAATGGTCACTTTTTGTAATGAACGGATCGTGTCTATTACGGCCAAGGAAACATTCTGGCCGTTTATTTTGGTCGTAGCAACCTTGTAGTTGGGGAGCGCCAGTTTTTGAGCGGGGTCGCCGATGAGCAAAAACTTGCGGGAATTTGAGGCGCTGCCCACTTTATTTTTGCTGATGCGCAACACTTCTCCCAAGGTTGGTATTTCGTTGTTGAATTTGTAAAAAAGCGTATCCACTGACGCCCTGGTTAACTGCTCGTTGGCATTGGCAAATACTGGCCGCACAGTAGTATAAAGGCCAATCGCCCCACCTTTTTCATTTAAAAAAGCCAACTCGCCGCCACTGGTAAATGCAGGGTTGTCAAAACCAGAAAACGAACAGGTAGCGGTGATGATCAATGGCATCCTGTCTTTGTTAGTCCAACTGAGGATGTCGTCTATTTTCAAGACACGCTCCTGGGTCCAACCTTTTGATCCCCCGTGGCCAAGATAGACCATCGCCAAAAGCCCTTTGAACATGTTGTTGTTCATCGCTTCAGTAGCGAGGGGTACCCGAGTTCCGCCGGAGGTCGAAACCTGTGGAAATGCATCGAGGTAAATTTTATCTACATTGAGGTTTTTGTTCTTGTTTCCAATAAAATCAGCAATGCCATTCGCATCATTGGTGTGGGTGTTGTTATCCTCATCGTCACCAATAAATAATATCCTGTTCCGCCAATCCCTGTAGTTGCCCGAATTGGTATCGTAAAAAATGATCTTGTCGACAGCAGTCGTTGCTTCGTCCAAGTCTTTCACCGGTAACCTCCCAACTCCAATATCGAGTGATCCTATATTGATATTCGCCCCTTCGCCGTCACTCAAAAGCCCATAAAAATCATCGGAAGGAAACGAAGAAATTGGGCTCAATGAGTTGGTTGTCTCATAAACTGGAATGAAATCGCCACCTAGGTGGTAAATATCCCTCGAATCAAATGAGCCATCGCCAAAGAGCAATAGCGAATGAAACCCTTCTGGGTTGCGTTCAAGCAGCATGCCTGCAAAATCCCTAATGGCGCCACCGTCTTTCCTTCCAGAAGAAAATTCATTATAAAGTTGATTGACTTCAACCGTCACCACTTCCAATCCGCTGAATTCCCTGCGGTGTTCAGCCAATCTTTCTGCCTCCGATTCAAATTCTTTTGGATAAATAATGGCCATGTTGACCTCATCGATTCCGTGGATATTCTGGTTTTCTATAATATCGTTTGGAATTGCATTAGCAGAAAGGAATCCAGTACTGGTGTTGAACACGATGAATTCTTTCAGTGAATTCGTATTGGTTGTGAAAGAAAGGTCAGAGCCGTTTAAACTGGTCTCCTGCCGTTTGGGGTGGAGTGGGTCAGTGATGTCCCAGATTTCCAGATTGCCCGAAGCGTTGCCCAAATTGAAAGTGCTGGCATCATTTCCAATGGTTTGGCCATCTCGGAATATCATTTGATCTCCAGCCATTAAAAGATGACGGCGGAAATTTACCTGAAGGTAATCCAACCAGCCTTCGTTGAAAGAGGCACTTCCTTTTTCAAAATTCAAATTGATGTCAAATTGGTCGCTACCAGGTACAAATTCCTGATCAATAACTTGCGAGTGTGCATACGTATCTACAGAGCCGCCTGATGTTGTTCCAAAATTGCTTGTGCTGAAAGTATTGCCATTGGCGTTGATCACAAACCTGCCAAAAGAACCGGATTCGATACGCCCTGCAAAAACGGCCCTCAGTTTGGCCGGAGCATTAGATACAAGATTCTCAACCTGAAACTCATTTGAATAATCTTCATCCACCTTCACTTTAAAATAATCGCCATAAAACTGTCTGCCCGATCCTTGTCCAAATGACCAATCGTGTATCAAGTTAAAAATTTCTTTTTCATACCTGATAAAGTCATTAAATGTTGTTGAATTATAGGTGCTACCACTAACTGAAATTTGGTCGTTGATCCTTAATCCATTTCCGGCGCTTATTTTTATGAAATAATAATTTTTGGTGTCGTAATAATTTGTTGGGTAATTGAATACGCCCTTCTCCTCATTAAATGACCATACATTTGGGCCTTGTCCAAAGAAAAGTAGATAGTCTCCTTCATTAAATGTTCCGTCATTTTCCCCTGATACATAAATGGCATTTTCAACTAGGTCGTCAGCCCTGTCCGCTTCTACCAATTCAGGCAGGACACCACCACCATTACCATATAATTTAATGGAGCGCGGATCAATATTGTCCACGTCAATCCCCATTTCATTTTTTAAAAAATTATAATCCAGTTTATAAGCACCAGTTTCGCTCACCTCAAATTTGTAGATATTACCATCGGACAGCACAGACGTATAGGTATGTCCGCCCCGATTAGCAGTGGGAGGGGTTTGTGCCTGGTAAGAAACACGTATTTCAAAAGAAACCAAACGTTCATATTGGCCCGGTCCTATTTGGCGGATTGGAATGAACGAAATCCTTCCAAAATAATCTGACCGATCTTTTTCGACGGAAATTTCAATGTTGACGCCCTCTCTCAAAACAGCATCATCAACAGACGGTGTTTTTGAGTATGGTTCATAAGAGACATTTGAAAAGACAGCTTGGATTTCACTGTAAGCATCCAGCTTAAACCGCTTAGCAAAGTAGGGTAGCGTTGGATGGCTTTCATCAAAATATGCACCTTCAAAATGGCTGATAAAATAGGTGGTAGCATCTTCTGCTGGCACCAGAGGTGATTCTTCTGACCAATTCAACGTTCCCTTTATTGTTGTCGGAGAGTTGGCAAAAACTACTGTTACTAGCAGGAGTGCGATAATGGATGTCCCAAATTTCTTCATATCTTGCGCTGGTTAATTTATTGGATTTAGCCTTGAATGGTAATTCGAAAGAAGGCCGATAATTTTATCAGGATTATGAACGTTAAGTGAAAACAGCTATGATGCAGCGTAGTTTTTTAACTAAAAAATGTCTTCTACGGGCAAAACAATTCTGAAACGATCCGAATATTTTAGCAAGCTTGCTGGCAGTTATTGAGATTGTTCAATATTTGGGCAATTATTTCTACTTCAAAGCATTTACTTTTGGGGAAACACATTCGGGCTCATCCACTATTATTTCCCTTGGGTTCATTGCACAAATTTAGTTCTTTTGTTTAACTGAATCACAACCATTGAGGTCAATGAAAAGACAAATACTTTCCTTTATCATTGTCGCTTTCACGGCGCTTTCAGCTGTACAGGCTCAGGATCCTGTGTTCAGTCAATTCTATTCTACACCACTTTTGCTCAATCCAGCTTTTGCAGGGACCACTTTCGCACCAAGGGTTTCTGCCAGTTACAGAAACGAATGGCCTACCGTGGCTGATATTGGAGTTGCCTATTCTACATACGCCGTATCTTATGAACAATTCGTGCCGGAAGTGAACAGCGGTTTCGGATTGATGATATTGACCGACAACGCAGGCGACGGACTTTTAAAAATGAACAATATCCTCGCCTCGTATGCCTATCGGATTGATGTCAATGATGAATTTCACTTAAAACTTGGCATCGAGGCAGGTTTCAGGCAGTATAAACTTGACTGGGACAAGCTCGTTTTTTTTGATCAAATAGACCGTATAGAAGGCCCTGTCAACCCTACCAACGAAATCCGGCCTGATGCACTTACCAATACCATATTTGATGCTGGAGCAGGGCTGCTTGCATTTAGCAACCAATTTTATGGAGGAATTGCCTTGCATCACCTTACCAGCCCTGACGAAGGATTTACGGATGTCAATGCTGGGTTGGTGGAAGGGTTGCCTTTGCAGTTATCATTTCATGGCGGGGCACAGTTTATTGTTAAAGAAGGCAATAACCGGCAACCTGCATCGTTTGTTTCGCCAAATATCCTTTTCCTAAAACAAGGAGACCAAGGGCAGGTCAATGTTGGTGCTTATTATAGCATGGGGTTGGTTTTTGCGGGAGGGTGGTATCGACATGCTTTCGGAAACCCCGACGCAGCCATAGCAATGGTTGGCTTTTCATACGATGTTTTTAAAATTGGCTATAGTTACGACTTCACTTTGTCCAGCCTTGCCCCAACTGGCGGTTCACATGAAATCTCTATTGTGCTCAATTTTGAGAACAGTGAACGCTTGAGAAATAAACGTTTTGCAAATAGATACAATGACTGTTTTAAAATATTTAGATAATTGCCTGATTAATGGCACTTTATGTTAATTTTTTTTTCAACCATTGTTTTGACCTTTACATTCATATATTTGCGGGCTTAAAATTTTAATACAAAAATTCTTATTAAAAGTGATGACACAATTGTTGAAGTTTACTACTATCCTTTTCCTCGCTTTGGTTACATTAAGCTCTTGTGGTAAGAAAGAAGGTTCTTCTACTACAGGGTGGCAATACAACGATACAAAATGGGGAGGGTTTGAAAAAGTAGATTACGAAGGTCAGGCCACTGGTCCGAACCTTGTGTTAATTGAAGGCGGCACTTTCACCATGGGAGTTACCGATCAAGATGTAACCTATGACTGGAATGCTGTTCCACGCCGAGTAACTGTATCATCTTTCTATATGGATGAAACGGAAGTTGCTAATATCGATTACCGTGAGTACCTGTACTGGATAACCAGGGTGTTCGGAGAATCTTACCCAGAAGTTTACCTGAATGCTTTGCCGGACACATTGGTTTGGCGGGAAGAATTGGCTTTTAATGAGCCATTCGTAGAAACTTATTTCCGTCACCCATCATACGATGGCTACCCAGTAGTTGGCGTGAGTTGGCTTCAAGCAAATGACTACGCTCAATGGCGTACCGATAGGGTGAACGAGATGATCCTTATTGAAAAAGGCATCCTCAACCTTAATCCTGAGCAAAAGGATGAAGATAACTTTAACACAGAATCCTATTTGGCTGGACAGTACCAAGGTGATGTCCGAAAAAATTTGAAAGATATCAGAACTGATGGGGAGCGCCCAGTGCGTTTCGAAGACGGCGTCATGTTGCCGACTTATCGTTTGCCTACCGAAGCCGAATGGGAATACGCAGCTCTTGCACTCATCGGAAACCTTGTTTCAGAAAAAGATGAGCGAATTTCTGACAGAAGGCTTTATACTTGGAACGGGAATACGGTTCGTTATCAAAAGCGTGACAAGTACCAAGGTAAAATATTAGCCAATTTCAAGCGTAGCAAAGGGGATTACATGGGTATGGCTGGCAACCTGAATGATGAATCCCACATTACTTCGCACGTAAGAAAATTCTTTCCAAATGATTTTGGTTTATACCAAATGGCAGGAAACGTCAACGAATGGACTATGGATCTTTATCGTCCGACCACCAGTTTGACTGTTGAAGATGTTGAACAACAAGATTTGAACTCTTTCCGTGGGAATAAATTCGAAACTAAAGTGTTGGACGAAGATGGTAAACCTGTCGAGAAAGATAGCCTTGGCCGCCTGCGTTACCGTTATGTCGAAGATGATGAAGTTGCTACCCGCGAAAACTATAAAGTAGGCCAGCCATATAACTTCCTTGATGGTGACAAACAATCCGAGGCGTTTTACGATTACGGTAAAACCACCCTTGTCAGTGACAAAGCCAGGGTAATTAAGGGCGGTTCATGGCAAGATCGGGCATTCTGGCTTTCGCCGGGCACCCGTCGTTTCCGTGAAGAAGACCATTCATATCGCGATCTTGGTTTCCGTTGCGCCATGACCAGGACTGGTGGGCCTACCGGAAATGAAGATACTGCTGGTAATAGTTTTAAAACCAAGCGGAGTAAGACTAAGAGGCGTTACAAATAATCCTTTTCAACTTTCAAGAAAAAGTCCCCACATCTGCTAATTGATGTGGGGACTTTTTTTATTTATTATTGCGCATCATTCCACAAAGCGACACGACTGCTTTCTCAATGAAAAGTATCAGCCATATTTATGACCTTTTCCTCAAGCATCCAAAAGTGAGGACAGACAGTCGGCAAATCGAACCTGGCTGTTTGTTTTTTGCATTGAAAGGTGATCGGTTCAATGGAAACAAGTTTGCCGCACAGGCCATTGAGCAGGGAGCGGCTTTTGCCGTCATTGACGAACCCGAATATCAAAACGGCGATGGTTTTATTTTGGTTGAGGATGTTTTACAAACCCTCCAGTTATTAGCTAATTACCATCGGCGCAAGTTTCATATTCCTATTATTGCGATTACAGGCAGCAATGGTAAAACGACTACAAAGGAATTGATAAGTACAGTACTATCGAGTCATTACAAAGCCCATTTTACGAAAGGAAATTTCAATAACCACATCGGGGTTCCACTCACATTACTCGCTATGCCCACAGATACAGAAGTTGGTATAATCGAAATGGGGGCCAACCATCAAGGAGAAATTGAGTTTCTCTGTAAAATAGCCGAACCCACCCACGGGCTGATTACCAATATTGGCAAAGCGCACCTAGAAGGATTTGGAGGAATAGAAGGCGTAAAAAAAGGGAAATCAGAATTGTTCCGATATCTGACCAAGCACAAGGGGGTCGCATTTGTCAATCAGGATGAAGCTTATTTAATGGAACTTTCTGAGGAGGTGAAATGGAAAATCTCTTATAAGGAAGGGAAAATACCATCTTCTGATTCGATTCCGTTCCAAGTTGAGTTCATCTCAACCACGCCCTTTGTGAAAGCTACTTTTGTTTCTGATCAAAATGAAGAAGTAAGGATCGAAAGCCACTTGATCGGAAGTTACAATTTCAATAATATAATGACGGCAGTAGTATTGGGTACCTATTTCAAAGTGCCGGGCAAAAAAGTAAAGAAAGCCATTGAAGATTATATTCCCTCGAACAACAGATCTCAACTACTCGATATAGGTTCCAATACGTTCATCCTTGATGCATATAACGCTAACCCAACTAGTGTAAAAAACGCCTTGCTTTACTTTTCAAAAATGGATTCCCAAAACAAGGTTACTATTTTAGGGGCAATGAAAGAACTCGGAGGTTTTAGTAAAACAGAGCATCAAGAAATTGTGGATTTAGTTTTTTCGTTCGATTTTGAAAAGGTGATTTTAGTTGGGCAAGAATTTCAAGACATAAAGACAAACAACCAAGCCCTTTATTTTGCCGACGTGGATGGGCTGAGCAAGTGGTTTCAGGAGCAAAATTTTGAAAATACTTACTTTTTGGTGAAAGGTTCACGTAGTATTGGCTTGGAAAAAGTAATCGGGATAGCACAAAACAAATGTTAAAAGAGAAAATACAATCCCTTGCAGATGAATATCTCAGCGAGATGACAGCCATTCGTCGGCATCTTCACCAATATCCTGAGCTTTCATTTCATGAAGTGGAAACAGGGAAGTTCATTTCTGAAAAACTTACTGAATTTGGAATTGAAAATGAGCAAGGCTGGGCAGGAAATGGCGTAATCGCTCTAATCAAGGGTAAAAACCCAACTCGAAAAGTGATAGCCTTGAGAGCTGATATCGATGCCCTTCCCATCACCGAGGATAGTGCAGTACCGTATAAAAGTCGCAATGAAGGAATCATGCATGCCTGTGGCCACGATGTCCACACTTCGTGCTTGTTGGGCGTTGCAAAGATCCTCACCAAGTTGCAGAATGAATTCGAGGGATCTGTAAAATTAATCTTCCAACCAGCTGAGGAAAAACTGCCCGGCGGGGCATCGATCCTTATCAAAGAAGGCGTTTTGAAAAATCCTTCGCCAACTGCCATCTTTGGCCAGCACGTACACCCTCCACTTGAAGTTGGGAAGGTCGGTTTTAGGCCAGGAATGTACATGGCCAGTGCTGATGAATTGTACATTACCATAAAAGGAAAAGGAGGCCACGGCGCCCTGCCTCATGATTGCATTGACCCAATACTGATTGCTTCTCACCTCATTATTGGACTACAACAGATTGTCAGCCGCTACATGGATCCGACTATTCCAGCAGTCCTGACTTTCGGGAAAATAAACTCAACTGGAGGAGCGACGAATATCATACCCAATGAAGTAAAACTGGAAGGGACATTTCGTACCATGAATGAAGAATGGCGGGAAAAAGCACATCAACAAATGGCCACGATGGCCGAAGGCATTGCGTCAAGCATGGGTGGATTTTGCGAATTCCATATTGAAAAAGGCTACCCTTTTTTGCACAATGATGAAGTCCTTACCAAGAAGGCAAAGTTATTGGCCGAAGAATACCTGGGAAAAGAAAATGTTGTTGATCTTCCGATACGGATGACCGCAGAAGATTTTGCCTTTTACTCCCAACAGATGCCAGCTTGTTTTTACCGGCTTGGCACGGGCAATGTCGCAAAAGGAATCACCTCTTCTGTGCATACCAATACATTCGATGTAGATGAGGATTGCCTGCTAACTGGGATGGGTCTGATGAGTTGGCTGGCCATTAAAGAGCTGAAAAACGCACATTGATTCGAGGAAACTAAATGTGCAAACTTGGAAAGAAACCAATTGGCAGTGAGCAGTATGCCTTTGGGGGCATCACTTGGGAATATTGAGGAATAAGAATAGTGAATTTACTGCCCACTGCCATTCAGTTTACCGGCCGCTACCCAATGAATTTCTTTCGAGTTTCTCAGCGACCCAATTGGTCAAAGTTATGATGCCCCCGCCTAGGAGGAATGCACCGAGTGCAAGCTGAAGGATCAACATAGTTAAATCGTTTTCGAGATGAACAAATGTGTTTCAAAAAATGGAATGGTAACTCGGTTTGAATAAATCCTTGGCCAAAATAAATCACATCACTTGGCACTAGACTTCAACGCCGTTTACAATTTCAAAAGCTCTTCTTGTGGATAGTTGGATGGGAAATCTTAACAGAAAGGATGAAAACCCATACGCAACTTTCCATTGGCAATTGCGGCACAATATGCCGACACCAATTTTAAGTCTTTAGTACAATGTTGCATGGGAAAAATTTATTCTAATAAGTATCAATTTGATGGCGCTTCATTTGGGCATACATATTATGGAAAATATTCCTCTTGTATAAAACCCTGTGTTTACGCTAACTAATAATGGGATAACCTATATTTTCAATTATCTTGCCAAAAAACTAATATAATTTTATTTATATTTAAAATACTGATAGGAAAAGCAGGCTAAACTGCTGAAGGTCAAAACTTTGAAGAGGGAATATTCAAGAACCACTTAGTACATAGAACATGCCTTTGGCTTTTAAAAGACATTCATTGAATTCCGATTCTGGCTCGGAATCATAAACGATTGCACCGCCTACTTGAGTGGAAAGGTACTTTTCTGTTTTATTATAAATAATGCTGCGGATGACAACATTAAAATCGAAACCCCCTTCTGGGGTACAATAGCCAACGGCTCCGGCATAGAGTCCGCGCTTTGTCTGTTCATACATTTCGATCAATTCCATGCTTCTTACTTTTGGTGTACCTGTCATTGATCCCATGGGAAAAGCATTCCTAATGGCGTCCACAAAATGAATGTCTTCCCGCAGTTCTCCAACAACGGTAGAAACAAGGTGGTGGACTTGGGCAAAAGTTTTCACACCAAATAATTCAGGGACGTGTACACTGCCTGCGATGCAAGATTTGGACAAGTCGTTCCGTACCAAGTCCACGATCATCACATTTTCAGAACGGTCTTTTTGACTGTTCAAGAGTTGGTTTTGCAAATGCTTGTCTTCACGGGGTGTCTCTCCTCTTTTGATCGTTCCTTTAATTGGCTGTGATATTAACCGATTTCCTACTTTTCTTAAAAACCCTTCTGGGCTTGAGCTTATCAGATAATGGCTCTTCCGTTTATAAAAAGCTGAAAAGGGGGCTTTTGTCGTTTGATTCAATTGCAGAAATGTGCCCTTCTCGTCCAATAAAAAGTCTTCCAAATAGAACTCCTGGCAAAAATTCATTTCATAAATCTCCCCCAGGGAAATGTGCTGCCGAATGGCTTGGACTGTTTGAAGGTAATTGTTTTTCGAAATGCGGGAAAGTAATTTAGCAGGACGATAATTTTTGCACTTTCTATTTTTGCTTATTGAAATTTGAAGGATGGTTTGAAATATGTGAAATGGCGATTCGGATTTGCTGTGAATTGTTACCCAATTGCCTTTTATTTCAAAAACATAGGTTGGCTGAAAAAATTGTAGGGGTGGAAACCCAATGCCATCGAAATTGGCAGAAGTGAGGTGCTCAACATCATTTTTTAAGTCGTAGCTCAAATGGCCGAACAGCCAGTCTTTTTTTTCGCTGCAATAATTTTTCAACTTATCGAATGCCCCTTCTTCTTCTGTTGAAACCAACTCGCTTTCCATGCCGGCAGCGGCCAATACATCATAACTTTTGTGCCTATATCCCTGATAAGAATTGTGGTCGTAATAACAGCATTGTTCAAAACCATCGATCCACTCGATAACCTGTCGTTTGAAAATGGACGGGTTGGCCAGAGCAAAAGATTCGGATAACCTGCTTGTTGACAATAAATTTGTCCGACTACTTTTCATGTACAGAAAGAATGATTTGGTATGGAGGAAAATGGATCAGGAAGTAATCCAGGTGGTTTTGTCTTCAACTGGATTCCGTTTACCTGGCAGTTCAGGCAAGTTATGATAACCCATATAAAAAAGACCTAAACATCGTTCACCATCTTCTAATTCTAAAAACGCAGTTGCTTCCAGCGCAGATTGGGGAGTACTCCAATAGCAGCCAATCCCATGAGCGGTACAGGTAAGGTACATGTTCTGCACTGCACAGGCTGTGGCAGCAACCTCCTCCCATTCGGGCAAACGCGCTTGGGGGTCGCGTTTCATGCACACAGCAATAATACACGCAGCTTTCATTGGGTTGGTCTTTAGTTTGTTGTATTTGATTTCAGAAAATTTATCCTTAGAAGTGTTGCTTTTGTAATGGCTGGACATAAATTCGCTCAACCTTTCCAGCCCATCTCCCGCAATCACTTTAAAACGCCACGATTCCGTCAATTTATGGGTTGGTGCCCAGTTTGCATTCTCGAGGATTTCTTCCACGATTTCGCGGCTAATTGGTTTCCATAGGTATGTTTTAGGAAAAATTGACCTTCTTTTGCGGATGAGTTCACTAACTTGTGCAGGCGTGAAATTCATTTATTAAAAGGGAAGAGACTTCGCCGTCGAGCTTCCGAAATCGTTTCGTCGGATGCACAACAACATAAATATAAGAATCTAGTTAGTTTTAATTCGACAAAGGTAACGTTGTTGGTGGGACAATAGTTGAAGCGGCTATTTGAATCGACGTCTGCTATCTGACCTCTAAGCCTGATCGAGGCTCATACAATAATTGCATCGACCATGATATCTAAGTTCAGAATGAAAATAGACCTGCTGGGACAAGGCATACTGCTGATAGCAATTGTTTTGCTGGCCTTTTTTGCTTCCGGCAAAACTTGGACAAATACAATGTTAGTTATATTAGGTGTTTGGCAGATTGCAAGTGCCGTACACTTATTCTATGTTTACCAGCATATCAAGCGGTTGAATTATATCAAAACAACGATCGTCCTTGCGGTGAGCCTACCAATCTGGATAAAGCTGGTTGGCTTGTTAGCGTACTTGCCCATAACCGGCATTGTACTTTGGTATTTTTGGCAAACGATAGCTGACACCATTAAAGTTTATAATCGGCCCCGGTCTTTTTGGGATCTTTAATAGTAATTAGTTGATTAGTTCGTTAGTGATTAGTAAGACCCGACAAGCTTAGTAAGATGTTGAAAATCAAATAGTTAGAAAATGGACAATCAATTGTTTTTGATTTGCCACATAGATTCAAGTAGCGAATGCCACGCCAGCAATGTTTTGGCGAACTAATCACTAGTCCCCTAATCATTTCACTAAGAATTTGATCGTCAAACAAATAAAATGATTTTCCCAATTGGTGATGACCAAGTAAAAGGTGGGTATTTCCCTCTGTTCAGTTATAGTTTTATTGTGCTGAATATTGCTGTTTTTATTTTTCAAGCAATGCTGTCTGAAGCTCGGCTGGATGTTTTTGTAAATGAATTCGGCTCCGTTCCTATCGAAATAATAAATGGGAGAGACCTGTACTCCTTAGTGACGTCCATGTTTTTGCATGCTGATTTCATGCACTTACTGGGGAATATGCTTTTCTTGTGGGTCTTCGCTGACAACATCGAAGCTACTGTTGGTAATTTAAGATTTTTGCTTTTTTATATATTAGGTGGCCTGATTGCCGTGGGAGGCCATGTTTATTTCAATATGGATAGTACGGTGCCCATGATAGGAGCTAGCGGCGCTATTTCAGCTGTAATGGGTGCCTATTTGGTCATGTTCCCGCATTCCCGTATCAAATTGTTGTTCCTTATTTTCCCCTTTCGAATTTCAGCATGGATTTTCCTTGGCCTATGGATTTTGCAGCAGTGGATTGCTGGCACCAGTTCATTGGCTGACGGAGGCACAAGCGGGGGCGTTGCCTGGTGGGCACATATCGGGGGATTTGCTTTTGGCTTGTTCATGGGGTTCTTCTTCAGATCAATTGGCAGCATGAAAGGCGTAGAATTGCATGTAAAAGAATGATTTATCAAAATCATCTTGCCTTGCCTCACCAACCAGTGGAATTGCAAAAGATAAATGAGTCGCCAGTTCTATCAAGGCATTGATAATCAAGACTTTTGAATTTTAGATTTATCATTTATCATTTTACTTTTCACCAATACTTTCCTTGTTACAGTTTCGTGACATAGATCAGAAACATGCGGACTAATTTTGTATTTACAATACATCACCAAATTTGTAGATACTAAATGCTTGACGGCTATAAAATACTGACCATTTCTCACCGCAAAACACCTTTGCGTCACATTGGGCAGTTTGTTGTCAATCACACTGACGATCAAGAATTACAGTTGCGTTTAGCATCATTGAAAAATACATTTGGGATTGAGGAATTGATTTACCTTGCAACTTGCAACCGGGTGCTATATTTTTTTTATACTGAAAAGAATCTGTCATCCTCTTTTATTTCTTCCTTTTTCAAAAACATTCAACCAGAACTTTCTTCAGAGTTCATAAATGAGCATGTGAACTTGTTCGAAGGCGCTTCCGCCACTGACCACTTATTCAAAGTTGCTGCTTCTGTTGACAGCCTAGTAGTGGGTGAGCGTGAAATACTCCGTCAACTCAGGGAAGCATACAACCGATGTATGGGTTGGGGTTTCACAGGCGATCATTTGCGTATTGCGATGGATGGTGCAGTAGTGGCCGCAAAAGAGGTTTACGCCAAGACGCGGTTAGGGGAAAAGTCTGTATCGGTAGTTTCATTGGCAGTGAAAGAATTGCTAAAAACCAACCTCCCAAAGAACGCTCGGATTTTGATGATCGGTGCTGGCCAGACGAATTCGTTAGTTGCCAAGTTTTTGAAAAAATATGGATTTAGCAACGTTGTTGTTTTTAACCGAACGCCGGAAAAAGCACAGAAGATTGCTGATATGCTTGACGGTAGAGCACTACCTTTTGAGGACCTGCCGAGCTATCAGGAAGGATTTGATTGCTTGATCGTTTGCACCGGTGCGACCAAAGCGCTTGTTGACAAAAAATTATATTCAAGCTTATTGGGAAGCGATGATGCCAGGAAAGTGGTCATAGATTTATCCGTTCCGAACAATATTTCCCGAGAGGTGATAGAAACATTCGATACTCATTATATTTTAATAGAAGGATTAAAATCGTTGGCTCGGAAAAACCTTTCCTTTAGAGAAAAAGAGGTGACGAATGCATGTAGTTTACTCGAACAACACCTTTCCGATTTTGAATTAAAAACACGCCACCGTCGTATCGAGCGGGCACTCCACCAGATTCCAATAGAAGTAAAAGCGGTGCGCGAAAAGGCCATGAACGATGTTTTCAAAAAAGAAATAGAAATACTCGATAATGATACGCGCATATTATTGGAACGTATGATGCTGTACATGGAGAAAAAGTGCACAGGCATTCCTATGAAAGTGGCAAAGCAGGCACTTGTTTCTGTCTGATTTTCAGATGTATTCCTCCATTCTGACAGCTTATCTAGCTCTCATTCCTTACCTTTAGATTTCAAATCACTATTCCTGAAAAAAACAATGGCAAAAAAGCTTAATAAGCAAGATTTTGAGGCAATCATCAAAGTACTTCCGAGCAAGGAGCGTAACAAAATAAGAGATGAGAGCCTCACGGTGCAATGGCTTGAAGAAAATATTGAACGCTGCAAAGGGCTGATGAAACGAGATGCTCAGATTGGTCTGCCATGGTTTTTGGCATATAGTGTCTCTTTATGGAAGGTGGGCATGAACAACATTACGATTGCCATTTTTGTTATTGGGGTGGCCTATTTTGTTTATACTACCTTCACCACGGGCACTTATGGCCTCAACCAAAAGAGGGTGAAAGTTTACCAAGATATTTTAGAAAAAATCAAATAACCCTTTTCTTATCCTGCTATGAAAAATCCATTTAAAAAATATTCTGACCTTTTTACCGAAAATAAATTGCTTGGTAAGGTCAAGGACTACTTCAGACAGGCTGGGGTCAAGGTTGTTTATAGTGCCCTCCTTCTCTATTATGCATTTACCAGAAAAGATACCCCTGTATGGGCCAAGAATATTATCTTCGGCGTGTTGGGGTATTTCATCGCACCATTTGATGCGCTCCCTGATATTACACCGCTGATTGGCTACACAGACGATTTGGGCGTGTTGAGTTTCGGACTCGTTACAGTGGCTTGTTACATTAATAAAGAAGTCAGGGGAAAAGCGAGGGGCCGCCTAAAAGATTGGTTCGGCGAAGTTGACCATTCAGAATTAGATGCAATAGATAGCCAGCTTTGACAAATGAAAATAATATTAAAAATAAAAAAGGGATAAAATTTTCCATCTTATCCCTTGAATAACAGCGAAATATAAATTTATTTTTTAGTTCTGAGCTATTCTTACCAACAGCGAAATCTCATTGTTCAGCACTTCTATAAAACCGCCGTTAATTTTGTAATTGATCATCTGCCCGACCTGTGAACCTTCTTTGATGGTTGAGCTTTCTTCATCATAATATTTGTACGTCCCATTAGTGGTCACCAGTACCACTTCGCCATTTCCCAAAGATGAAACAATGGGAGCGTGTCCATTAAGGACTTGAAACTGTCCAAGAGTCCCAGGTACTTTAACTGAAAGTATTGCACCTTGGAAAATCTCTTTATCGGGAGTAAGGATAGTAATATTCATCTCTTTAAGTTTGGAGTGGTGAGTTTTGGATGGTGAGTAAATAACTCATCACCCAAAACTCAAAACTTATGCTATACTTCCGCAAGCATTTTCTTGCCAGCTTCGATCACATCGTCAATTCCACCTTTCAGCATGAACGCAGCTTCTGGGTATTCATCAACCTCTCCATCCAAGATCATATTGAAACCGCGAATGGTTTCTTCAATTGGAACCAATATGCCTGGAGTGCCTGTAAACTGCTCGGCCACGTGAAATGGTTGAGAGAGGAAACGCTGTACCCGACGGGCACGGTGTACGATCAATTTATCTTCTTCCGACAATTCGTCCATTCCAAGGATGGCAATGATGTCGAGCAATTCGTTGTAGCGCTGAAGAGTGATTTTTACTCGCTGGGCACAATCATAATGCTCATCGCCAATGATCTGGGGATCGAGGATACGGCTGGTGGAATCGAGTGGGTCAACAGAAGGGTAGATGCCAAGCGAGGCAATCTTACGGCTCAATACTGTGGTGGCATCCAAGTGGGCAAATGTTGTTGCAGGAGCTGGGTCAGTCAAATCATCAGCGGGCACATAAACCGCTTGAACGGAAGTAATAGAACCCCTTTTTGTAGAAGTAATCCGCTCTTGCATCAATCCCATTTCAGTTGCCAATGTTGGTTGGTAACCAACCGCAGAAGGCATACGGCCAAGCAATGCTGACATTTCAGAACCTGCCTGAGTAAAACGGAATATATTGTCGATAAAGAAAAGGATGTCACGGCCTCCAGTTGGGTCGTTCAAGTCTCCATCGCGATAATATTCAGCAACGGTAAGGCCAGAAAGCGCCACCCGTGCACGTGCGCCAGGAGGTTCGTTCATTTGACCGAATACGAAAGTAGCTTTGGAGCTTTTCAATTTTTCCATATCCACTTTCGACAAATCCCAACCACCAGCTTCCATGGAATGCATGAATTCTTCACCGTAATCGATGATGCCAGATTCAAGCATTTCCCGCATGAGGTCGTTCCCTTCACGGGTACGCTCGCCCACGCCTGCAAACACGGAAATTCCTTCATAAGCTTTCGCAATGTTGTTGATGAGTTCCTGGATCAAAACCGTTTTGCCCACGCCGGCACCGCCAAAGAGGCCGATCTTTCCGCCTTTCATGTAAGGCTCGATCAGGTCAATTACTTTGATACCTGTGTAAAGCACTTCCTTCTCCACAGAAAGTTCTTCATAAGTAGGTGGTTTACGGTGGATAGAATAGCCCCCTTCTTTTGAAACTGGGCCGATACCGTCAATGGCATCTCCGACCACATTGAACAGGCGGCCTTTGATGGCATCACCTATCGGCATGGCAATCGGTTGACCAGTATCAACCACATCCATGCCCCTGGTGAGGCCGTCGGTAGAATCCATGGCAATGGTGCGCACACCATCCTCTCCAAGGTGGCGCTGCACTTCCATAACCAAAGTGTCGCCATTGGCGCGCTTCAGCTCAAGCGCATTTAATATTTCAGGTAATTTGGCGCCTTCGTCCGCAAAGCTCACGTCCACAACCGCTCCGATTATTTGTTTGATTTTACCAATATTACTCATGTTATTTTACTGATTTATTATTTGATCTGGTGAGTTGTTTTTTACCGAAAAGATACCCCTTTCAGAAAATCGGCGCAAAGATACATTTTTGGGTAAGTTTAACAACGGAATAGCGGGAAAAGGAAAAGGTTTTTGAATGGTTGGAAAACAATGCGGTTTGAGTGGAAAATAAAGACCTGCGAAATGGCGGGTATGTTAAATTATTTTACGCAAAGTTGTACTTTTTGTTATAAATTTGTACACAAAGTACAACTTTATGTATCCAAGAAAGATTTTCCGGGCACTTGAGAGCCATTTAGCAGAAAAGGCAGTCTCCGTTATTACTGGTATGCGGCGGGTTGGGAAGACCACTGCCGTAAAATATATGCTCGACAAAACACCACACACCAATAAGCTTTACCTTGACTTGGAGCGCTTGGAAGACCGGGCGATTTTCAAGCAAAAAAATTTTAGTGAAATACAGACCGATTTGGAAATAAAGGGGATTGATTTTTCAAAACCAGCGGTCATCGCCCTTGACGAAATACAGCTCATCCCAGAGGTGGCTTCCTTTATCAAGTATTACCACGACCATTTCCAAGTAAAATTCATTGCTTCTGGTTCTAGCTCCTATTATCTACGTAACCGTTTTACCGAAAGCCTTGCAGGGCGCAAACAAGTATTCGAGCTCTATCCGCTCGATTTTATAGAATTTTTGCATTTCAAGAATATTGGCCCGAAGCCGTTGGAGGGGTTCGGCATGTCTGCCTACCGCCGTACCTTATATGCAAAGTACAAACCGCTTTATGAAGAATATATCCGGTACGGCGGTTTCCCAGAGGTTGTACTGACGGGTTCGGTAGAAAAAAAAGAACGCTACCTAAAAGATGTGCTTAATTCATATATAGAACTGGATGTCAAACTGCTGTCTGATTTTTCGGCCATTGACGACTTGTACAGGCTAGTAGCCTTGTTGGCTTCAAGAATAGGCCGAAAGCTGGACTACTCCAAGATCGGTGTACTGCTCGGCGTTGGCCGGCATAAGATAAAAGACTATATCCACCTGTTGGAAAAAACCTATTTCCTGCACTTGGTCAAGCCTTATTCGAAAAATATAGACAGGGCCATTGCCCAGCAGCAAAAAGTCTATCTGGCGGATACGGGGCTGGTGAATCAACTGGCACAGATAGACAGTGGCTCTCTGTTTGAAAATGCCATCGCCGTGCAACTGCTCCGCATGGGCGAAATCAATTATTTCCAGCTCAAATCAGGCCAGGAGATAGATTTTATATTCGACAAAAAAGTAGCTGTGGAAGTAAAAGAAACCCCTACCGAAAGGGATTTGAAGCGCTTGAACGCCCGAGCAGCAACGCTTGGCCTATCCGATGTCAGGTTGATTGGCAGGTATCCATCGGGCAGCGGGTTTGAAGAATTTATTTGGGGAGGGAGTGTCTTTTAGCGGCAGGTCGGTTAGCACTTATTATTTTAATTGTATCCCCTTAAAATTGGGTGGTAAATTCGGGCTTGCGGTAGAAGAGAATTTATATTCGCCTCTACCAGCTACCATTACATTTTGAACGGATACTTTTAATTTGCCTAAGAGCTTGTCTAGTTTTTGTATGAACTGGTAATCAAGAGTTTAGGGTTTTGGCGAAGAATCAAAGAAAGAGTTTAGCAGGTATTTGATTCAAAGCCAAGTTCCTAAAACATTGGTTATCAGCCTGCCTGACGGTAGGCAGGGAATAGAAAAAATAGACAAGCTCTAAAGTGCGCTAACTGTTATGCACGGATGCACCTTTTTGCAGGGACAGCAAATATCCATTCACCTCCCCGCCCGCTCCAATGCCTCCATCGCCATGCCCCAGAAATGCTCGTAAGGGATGGCCTCCACCTCGTGCGGTGCCAGGAGGAACTGCACGGGCTGGCTGCTCATGCGCCGCCGCAGTTCCGCTGATTTTTCCTCTGCTCCTTCTTTTTTGAAATCCGCCTTTTGGATGTTCAGCAACGACTGCACCAGGCACCAGGAGCGGAAAGTGTCGTCGCCCTCCTTGAGGTGGCGGGCATTGTATTTTTCGAGGGCGAGCATGCGGTCGTAGGAATCGTCGTAGCGCTTTTCATATAGCAAGTAAATGGCATGGGTGATGAGTACTGGGATGTTCATGCCTCGCTTGTCCCTGGAAAAATTCGGCACTTCGTTGAGGAAACGGGCTGGCCGGAACTTGCTTTTCTCCATGTCCGTTTCGGGCAGCACGATCTTGCCAGCGGCGATCAGGAGGTGAATGTAGCCCCCGTAGATTTTCCAGCTTTCTTGCTCTGCCGGGGGGAGGTATTTAAAGCGCTTGTTATTAGTGGCATCCTTGTGCAGCATATAAGCCTGTTGGTAGTCCTGCTTGTGAAATTTTAAAGATAGGTAGAGTTCGGTGGTC
Organism: Saprospiraceae bacterium; assembly: GCA_029263015.1. Taxonomy (GTDB): domain Bacteria; phylum Bacteroidota; class Bacteroidia; order Chitinophagales; family Saprospiraceae; genus UBA6168. The sequence goes on from JAJCYI010000139.1 coordinate 44,115, forward strand.
TTATACCAGCCGACAGAATATTTTACGACCATGCCCAATGCTTTAGCTGCCATTTTTTCAGCCTTCCCGTATTCTCTAGTCATGGTAAGGCCGACGAGTAAGGTGTTGTTGAAAATAGCAAAAGTCGTTTTAGGCGTGGAGTCTTTTTTTTCAAAATGCTGGAGTGCTTCTATGCTGACTGCTATCACGCCAGGGTAGTCATAGGCAATCTCCCGTTCCAATCTTTTTATCATGTAATAATAAAGGTGGAAGCGGTAACTTTCTATATTATCTACAAATGGTTCGAGTTCTTTCAGGTGTTTTCTTGCTTCTTCTCCGATCCATGGCTTGGCGGAGCGAGAAAGGACAAAGGGAGCAATGAGTTCATTGTATTTGCATTCTGCCTTGACAGTAATCGTAAAGGCTTCAAGGCTTTTGCGAACTAACTCTTGGAAATAACGCCTTTTCTTTTCATCTGGTTCTCTTGTTGTATAATGATATAATAAAAGCCTTGAAATTTCCAATACAACTTCAACGGATTCAAGTTTTATTGCAGCTGGCAATGTCTTCTTCATTAATTTCAGGGCAGCACCGTATGCCCCTCTAACACCCATTATTTTAATCGCTGCCAAGTTTTTCCAACAATTATAAAGCCCTACCTGAGCATCATTAAACTCTGGTTGCTTTAAGTCCAGATGAAAAATAACATTAACCAGTCTTCTAAAAAACCTGTTTTTAAAATTTTTGTACTGGGTGTGCTTCCCATTCTTGTCCGGCCCAAAGAAAAAAGCAGCAGCCTCATCATCCGAACCGAATTTCCCATTTTCTAACCGTTCATAGAATAGCTCATAGCGGTTGTCGGCATCATCATACCCTAGCACATTGAGCTGTTTTCTTTTGTGGCGGGTGACGACGTACATTAGATCTTCCAAATTTTTCATGAGAGTTATGTTTTTAATTTTTGAACCATCTTTCCAAGGTTATGGCTATGGCAAAATCAATTCTTCATTGAAGAGCGGCTTTTAAATAGAATCGTTGAACTAAAGGATGCCCAATATTCAATCTCGAAAGTAACTGAAGAAAAGTGCTAAAACAAGAACGAACTAGTAACTATGACATTTGAAGTAATAACCGTGTAAAACCAAAAATTATGACACCGGAAACAGACTGTTATAGAAAGATTAGCCAAGATAGAAGGATATGTTTAGGGAGAGATGAAGGACAACTCAGGTAATTCAAAATTAGAAACTACCCCTTTCGTGTCATAAAAAATTTTAGAAATTGAGGTGTTAGGAAATGTAAAGAGTGTCTTTGAATAGGCGTCTTCATTCTTATAATTTTGCGCTAACATTTTAATCAACCTCAAAAAACCAAAACTATGCTCTCCACTATTATCTCTCTATTGATTGCCCTTGGAACAATCGTCAACCAAGCCGACTTCGACGATCTCTCCCAACAAGAACAGGATGATATGATAGAAATTGTTGTTGATGACATCAACCAATGAGCAGTCCTCAATCCGGCATTTGAAAAGACACTTTTGAAAATGCCGGATTTTTCTCCATCAAATCACAAAAGTTGAAACTGCAAAAATTGGGGTGTTAGGAATGGAGGGAAGTGTCTTTGTATGAAATAAAATACCGCTGCAACTTTGTCCTGTCAAAAAAACAACAATTCAAAAACTAAAGCTATGAAAACGCCTCCTGGGCCATTGACAAAAAAAAACACCTGGCAGAAAAAATGCTGGGTGTTCCAGTTAAGCAGGACTGTTATCTGCCAACTGGGTACTGCCAACTGAAAAATGGGGTGTTAGAAAACCGCAAAATTGTCCTTGAAAAGAAAAAAAGGTGGAAGCACCTTTGCGGTACATTAAGTTGAAAACATGCGAGTTTCGATTGCTTTTGCGCGCTCTTAGAATTAGAAAGTGCCCGGTACCTGTCGGTGCTGGGTGCTTTTTTAAAGAAACCAGAAGCGACGTTTCTTCTACAATCACTTGAAACACTAAAAAGCTATATATCTCTGGCCAGACCATATAGGGGCGGATGCCGAAAAGCCCATTTTTGAATAGAGTAGGCGTTAAGCTTTAAAACTAAAATTATGAAAAATTTAATTCTTTTATTAACCTCGTTGATCACAATGTCCACTATTGATGTTTCAAATATTCCTTCAGTTTTTGGAGGGAGTAAATTAATTATTGCGACTACGCCGTTTGCTGACAATGTAGACCCAAGGGAGTCATGTAGTATGGACTTGGTGAACTCTTATCGTGGGATCACTAGTGAAATACCCCGACTAACTAATAATGACATTGAACAAATTGGTATAAATCATAACTACATTTTAAACTTGGCTGTAATTGAAATGAGTAAAACCCCCGGTATCCCTTCCCTGAATGAAGTTAAAGGAATATTCAGAAATATTGAAATTCCCAATCTTGAATTTACTGATCCTGCTGTAGAGTTGAACTGGAAGAACTATTTTATGGACAATTCGATCATATCTGAAAACGAGCTTCCGGTTCCAGTTAGGAACGCATATTACGAGATGTTAAATATTTTTTCTAGTTCAAATAATTACAATGAAGTAGAAATACAAATAAACAATTCTTTAGCCGATGTGGAAAGTTTAAACATTGATTATGTAAACAAAGATTTAATCAAAGTTATGTTGACAGTTGGAAAATATTCTGCTAAATTTTGGTTTCCAGAGAATTTAGGAGGAGATGGAATCGGATATGCTTTTTTAGTAAATAAAGGTGTTCTTGATATTGGCGATGACATCCAGGCATTGAGTATAGCGCAAGCCGATGCCATCGGCGCTGCTGGAGGAATGCTACAATGGGTTGGGGCGGCAATATTGGGAGGTCCAGTAGGGGTTGCCGGCTTTATTGGCGGCGCATTATTTGGCGCCGGTTTCGCTTCAGCAGTGGAATGGTTAGATTGAAATTTCAATGGGTGTATTTCAAAACTTCGTCGTATATTTTTAAAATTTTAAATCAACTTCGTAACGCGCTGACAGTCAATTATAAACAAGTAGCGATTTTGGCCTATTATTAAGTCAGTCCGAAATTTTGAAATACACCCTTATAATCTGCTAATGATTGAAAATCAAAATGTTATATTTTTAGAAAAATTGCTGGGGCTTGAAAACTTCGCTTGTGGAGGATAAAGCTGTAATTTGGTGTTAGCAAATAGTGTTTTTTTCAGGGTGAACCAAAAAGTCATTTTTTAATATGAAAAATCCTTTGGATTCATTGAGTTAATAGACTTTTATTTCAACACTAAAATAAGACGATTTTAAATAACTTTTGGTAAGGGTGTATTTCAAAGTTTCGGTGTATATTTTATAAAATTTAATAATATCTGTGTAATGGATTGATATTCATAATTTAATGAATGATTATTTTAACATACATATTGTTACGACCGAAGTTTTGAAATACACCCTTTGGTAATCAATGGATTATATAGCAATCATGAATAGGATGAGATATTGAAATGTCAATTAATCTCAAATCATATGTGGTGTGAAAGATTATATTTATCGTCACCTATTCAGGATTGCTATATATTGTCGAAACGGTTTTTCGTCACCTTGTTTTATTTTTTAAAAACCTGAAAATTAATTTTTTAGGTTAGCTGCTCAATTCATTACAATCAGATAAAATCAAATATTCAAATGCTATTGCGGTAACGTATTATTTTATTAAATTTAAAACTAATATCAATGAAAATTACTTACTACATTTTTATAGACATCCTAATATACGGACTAATGGTATGCGTATATATAATCTGGTCTCTCCATGACAATGGATGTGAAATAGAAGGGTCAATTGTAAAAAAAGGATTGTTAACTTTTTTGTTTATATTCATAATGACCTTATATAGAATTTTTATGCAAAAAAAATCTGCCAGCTAACGTAGGGCCACACCCTGTACCCTTCCATGTTCAGTTTTTTTTTAATGGCCTCCGTTATAGACGGCTATGGGCGCAACAGCGATCTGTGCCATTAAAATAAGTTAAAAAAAAGAGGGAAGAGTGGCCATATTTGCAATGAACAAAAAAGCAAAAAAATGGCACACACTTCCATCGCAGCAAAGATAAGCTCATTTTTAGCAAAGGACCTGATAGGTCGATTTGAATCGTTCATTGAAAAACTAAGCGAAGGCCGATTGTACGAATTTGAGGAAGAACTTTGCTCAACCACGAAAGACTTTTACAACCTGGTAGCAAGAGAGTTGCTGTGTGAAGGGCGAAAAAGAGCCAGGAGAACATGCGCAAAATGGCAAGGTCCAAAGGCCTTGGCAAACTCGAAGAGCGGCCGATGAGCGTACAGTTGAAGACGGGCCATTACGTGAAGCCCACCGGGCTTTATGCCTGTAAAGCCCCCAGGGGCTACCAGGGGGCGAGGCATTTGCTACGGGCCCATTGGCGCCTGGTAAAAGGGGCCTCCCCTGGCTATTACAGCAATGTGTGCCTGTTGTGCGTCCTTTGCCCATCTTTTGAAGTGGCCGGACAAGTACTTGACCTTCAAGGGGTTGCCTGCAACAGGGACCGGATACGCAAGTTGGCTGTCGCATTCGGCAACAAATGCAAAGGGCAACAACCTGCCCTGGCACACGCACCCGGGGAAAGCCTTGCCGGTAAACGGGTCGTTGTCAGCCTGGACGGCGGGCGCACTCGCACCAGGGAGTACGACGGCGAAGAGAACAAAGAGGGCAACGCCACTTTTGATACCCCCTGGCGGGAGCCCGAGCTGTTTGTCATAGACATAATGGACGGGTACGGAAAAGTGGACACGACGAGCCTGCCGGTCTATGGCTGCCTCTTTGACAAGGAAGAAACGGTGGAACTGCTGGGCGACCACTTGAAGGCTCTCGGCATCCAGTACGCACGGCAGGTCGAGGTGGTGGCCGACGGCGCCCCCTGGATATGGAACAGGGCCGGGCCCATGTTGAAGGAACTTGGCGTGCAGGATGAAAAAATTGTCGAGGTGGTGGACTATTACCATGCCTGCAGCTATGTGCACAAAATAATAGAAGGGCTGCCCCAAAAGCACAGGGGCCGGTCAAAAGAACTGTTGAAAACATTTAAAGGCCATCTTTGGGAGGGGCAAATAGAAAAGATCGTCGAAAAATGCGAAGGGTTGTTCAAAAGGCCCGGCAAACTTGTCCGGCGGTATGTTGGCTACCTTTCAAAAAATGAAGACAGGATGCAATATGCTGATTTTCAAAAGGATAAATTAATGTGCGGCAGTGGGATCGTAGAATCGGGAATAAGAAGGATCATCAACCTCCGGTTCAAAAATGCGTCTTCTTTTTGGAAAAAAGAAAATGTCGAGTGTTTATATTTTTTGAGGGGCATCCTCCTTTCTTTCAGATGGAATATGATGATGCAAAATTTAATTAAAACTCAATTTTAGGGGGCACAGATCGCTGCTGCACCCGACGGCAAGTATATATGGCCACGGCAGGACTGCTAAAACGAACACCGAATGGAGTCGGGCGTCAGCGACTAATAAATTGTCGTTCCTGACAATTTTATCGCTCAAACAAAATCATTTAGTCGAACACTACTAAAATTTTATGCGTTTAACCTATTGAAAAAGTAGCAATCTCATTTTTTTAAAATAAAATAGCTATGAAAACATCCACTCACACCATGCTCATTGCCCTACCATTTTTTATAATGGCATTTGGCATATCAAATAAACCCTCATCAATAGGCGACCCAATCACCATAGAAATAAATGTGGGTAAAGGCGCCAATTGCTATGACCGTGGCCGATTATGCAATGCTAGGGCTATGGAAATGAACAACTCACAAATAGGCCCAGCAACCGATGCCCTTGGCAAAGCCTACTTCAACAGCGAAGGCCGTTTTGTGATGGAACTGAACATCCTCTTGACCGGCGCCATTACCGAAGAACTGTCTGATGGTATATTCAGCATAGAAGAAGATTTCCAACTGTCAAATGAACTGCTGACCCTCATGGGAAGGCCATCGGATACGGTCATTTTAAACAATGGCGATTACACCGTCGAGGCGGTGGAAGGCAACAGTTACCGAATTGTGTTTTAATTTAAATTGCTGTTGGCCATTGGCTTTTAGCATTTGGCCAAAAGTCAAAATATTTCAGCTATGAAAACGGCAACCTTACTTCTCGCTTGGGGGCTACTTTACTGCTCCCCCTTGCTCGCTGGAATTGTGAAAGATTCTCTTTCTGCACAATTTCCCCTCCAAGAACTGGAAGCGGAACTGTCGGGCCTCCACCAGGATTTTGAAACGGCGGGGGCTGCCCTGCAGGTAGAACTGGCCGCCGTCAACCGCATCCTCGAAAACAGCTATGCCGGACGGGGCATGGTGGCCTACTTGGAAGCCATGAACCACAAAATGGAACTGCGGGACGAAATGGCACTTCTCGAAGAAATGTACCAGCTCAACATGGCTAAGGCCCGGTATCGGAAAGGGCTGGAACTCATCAAACTGATGTACGAAAAAATACTGGGCCTCGACCACCATTTCTATTCCCTCGAAACCTATAACAACATCGCTCAGATGACCAACCCCAATGCCTATCCCGCTTTCCAGAAATCGAAAGGGGACATTGAGAAACGGCTCAAAAAAAACAACGACATCAGCCTGCCCAACCTCCTGAATAGCAACCCGCTCATGTCGGCCACCTTTGCACTAGTGGCCTCTTTTGTTGGGGAAGGCGAACCTCGAAACAAAGAAAAAGACTTGGAGCAAGTCGCCTGCATCCTTGATTTTACGGTGCGTATGTTTGCCGACCTGAACCTCATTTATTACGAAACCGAATTCCTCAAAGAAAGCAACAAGAACCTTAAGGCTGACTGCCTGCAGCTGTTTAAGGATTATGCAAAGATTATCGGTTACAAAGCAGCGCTCGACGTCTGCCGTGCCGACGACGATTGGGAAACAGTCTATGAAAAACTCGATCAATTTATTATCGATATGGAAGCCGATGCTGTAAAAAGCAAAGACGACGCCGTGGCCAACCGCAACCTGATGAAGGGCATCGCCAACCTCGAATTTTCCATTGACCGCCTGCTTGATTTTTTGGAAAAATACAATGCGTTTATCGCACAGGGCGGCAAGTATTATCAAAAATTCGAAGTCATTGTTTCCAATTACCAGAACGAGGCGGCCTGCGCCAAACAATTGCCCCACCAATTTTCGACATTAAAACAGGACATTAAATATTCCATCGAAAAATTCAAGGAGGCGTACAACATCGCTGAACTGAACGGCTCAAAACTAAAAGACTTGCTTTATGGAATCGAAGATTAAAACCTTAAAACCAGGAGGGCTTTTTTCATCCGATAAATTCCGCTTCGCCCTCGTCGAAGTCGAATTCGGCTCGCCGATGAAAAACTGTCTGAATTACGGCATCTGCCGAGTCAATGTACTCGCAGCATCATCGCAAGACCGTTGCCCCTGCCGCTGCCTGGCGACCGTCAGGGCCTATGAAGGCGGGCTGGTACAGTTTGTTTTTGACAAAAAAAGCATGACCGCCAGCACTGTTGAAAAACATTTCAAAAACGGGCTGTTCCGCGTGACTGATGCTTATGTGTTGGTATCAGAAGTAGTGGCCAAGATCGGTCGGGAGAGCTTTGTCGTATTACCGGGCATTTATTCGGTCTTAGAGGAGGAGGGGTGTTTGAAAGTGATTTTCTGATATGCCCAAAGTTGGCCTCACTCCAAACTCCGCCACAAATACCAGCAAGCATTGGTACGGTAAGGCCGCCATGGTTCAGCCAACTCGGTCATGCGCGTCTTTAATAATTTGCCTGTTTCTGTTAAGCCGTAATTTTTGATTATTCCATTTTGGATGCCCAGGTCATCGACTGGGAAAACATCTGGGCGAAAAAGGGAGAACATCAAGATCATTTGAACGGTCCATCTGCCGACTCCCTTTATTTGGGTTAGGTATTCTACTATAACCTCATCTTCCATTCCTTCAAGGTCGCTATTTTCAATTTGTTCACGAAGAAAAAAATCAGACACATTTTGTAGATAGGAAGCTTTTTGCCGAGAGAGGCCCACTCCCCGTAATGTTTCCATGTCCATGGCAATTACTTTTTTAGCCAATGGTGTTTTGTTTTCGAAAAGATCGAGGAAACGGTGGTGAATGGTCTCAGCAGCTTTGCCAGAAAGTTGCTGCCCAACAATGGACCGCAACAAATCCTGATAAAGTCCTTTGGGTTGCCGGAAGGTGGGTGGCGGCAATGTGATTATCAGGCTCTTTAGAACAGGATCTTTGGATAAATGGTCAGCGGATTCTTTGTGCATGAGTGGTGGAGTTTGTTTAGATTCCCAAATGTCGGAAAAGAAACCAAGCCATAGAAACAAAGACTCATTTTAGAAACCGGAAAACAAATGTTGGCCAGCACAAAATTTTGATTTTTTTAAATTTTCCCACACAAAATTTTTCTAAAATAATAATTTTTCTCACCTTAGCATTCTCAATTGAACAGCGACATCCCATCCGAAATATCCAATCTCGAAATTAGCTTAACCTCTGAATTACATTTGGAATAATTCCAACATCGAAGAACCATGTGTAGGCTTACTCTACTAAAGAGGAGTTGTTTATTAAATCAAACCAAAACACAGCAGAACTATGTTACTACTCTACATTGCAACTGGAGCATTCTTGATTGGCGGGGTCATCATTTTAGGAGCTAACTATACCGCTCAAAAAACGACCAGGAGATGGTATTGATGTAAAAAAGAACTTTATGGTCTAAAAAAACATCTAATACACCCTCTTCCCCATCCAATTTCCAATCATTATTATTTTCCCACTGAAACACTATTTATTGTGTTGGTTTATAGAATTTGACAAGTTAACATCCACACTTGCCACATTTTTTTTTTGCTCATTTCTTGATAAAAAAATTTGGCTGCTGACGTTCAGCCCTTTCCTGTTTATTACCTACTTTTCCTGTTTTTAGGATCGTTCAAATAATAACTTCGACATCCTTTTGGTGTTCTAAGGAATGAGTTCTAAATAAAGTATAGTTGTACACTTTATTTAAATCTCATTCCTAATTGCCTAATTTATTATTTGAACGGTCTTTAATTTCAATTTAAACTTTGCCCGAAAAAAAAATATTGATTACAGGTGCTACTGGGTTTATCGGCGCATACCTCCTTCACTACTTGGTGTCAAAAGACGAGAAGAACATCCGTGCTTTGCGACGGCAGTCAAGCCCTTTGGATTTGGTAGAAAGTATTTACAATCAAGTGGAATGGGTGGAAGGGGATATACTCGATCCAACTTCATTGGAAGATGCCATGCAGGGGATTGATAAAATATACCACTGTGCCGCTATCGTTTCTTTTAACCAAAATGATGCGGCATATATGATGAGAGTAAACCAGGAAGGAACTGCCAATGTGGTGAATATTGCGTTGGAGAAGAAGGTTGAAAAACTGGTCTATGTCAGTTCAATTGCTGCGATTGGCCGCCGCAAGAATGAGACAACGATAAATGAAAAAAGCAAATGGAGCAGCGACAAATCGAACACTCCCTATGGGATTAGTAAGCACCTGGCAGAAATGGAAGTATATCGGGGAATGGCAGAAGGTTTGAATGCGGCCATTGTCAATCCATCCAATGTTTTGGGCAGTGGTTTTTGGAAAGGCCGAGCCACTACAGGGCAATTTTTTTTCAAAATGTGGCGTGGGTTACCTTTTTATCCAGCTGGTGGGACAGGTTTTGTAGATGTGCGGGATGTAGTTCGTTTCATGCATCTTCTTATGGAAAGTGACATTACCAGCGAGCGTTATATATTAAATGGTGACAACCTTCCATTTCTGACCATTTTTGAGAACATCGCCAAGTCACTGAGTGTTAGAATACCTTTTATAAAAGTCAGCCCACTTATCAGAGAAGTCGCTTGGCGAAGCAGTTGGCTATTATCCAAATTTACAGGTAAGCCTCCTTTCATTACCAAGCAAACAGCGCGCTATTCAGCTCGCAATTATTTTTATGAAAATGGTAAATCCTTAGAGCAATTTTCATTTTTATATACGCCGATAGAGCAAACCATTAAAGAAACGGGCAATCAATTTTTGGAAAGTGTAACCAAGGGCCTCAAGCCTATGATTTTACCTTTCTGATCTATGACTTGATTGAAGGCCAACCCAGTGCTACCTAATGTTAGGTATATCCGTTCTCCCAAAATATAGCTAAAATGATTAAACTCACCGGAATTGCCGATAGTACGCGCTACTTTTGGCTGTGTGAATTAAATCTAAATAAAAATAAAGGCGTTTACGGTAAAAGTGGACGACGTTTTTCTACACCTTTTGAAGTATAAATATTTGATGAGATGAAAAGCCTTTTAACTGCAATCAAAGTGGGTAGCATTGGTAAAATTGCCCATTTTAAAGATGACTTGATTGCCGGCAAATTAATGACAATGGGAATATTGCCGGGTAGTATGGTTAAGGTAATTAGGAAAGCACCTTTCAAGGGTGGGCTTTACCTTAAGATAGATGGTTACAACATTGCCCTTCGGGAACAAGAAGCAGCAAACATTGTCTTGTCAATGAGTGCCTGAAGAAAGACCTTATTCCTAACAAAAAATGATACCCAGCACCTCCTTTCCAACATCTTTCAGTTTTATACCGCTTCGCATTAAAAGATGAGAATAGCACTTGCAGGAAACCCAAACAGCGGTAAAACTTCCCTTTTTAACAAGTTGACCGGTCTTCGTCAAAAAACCGGAAATTTCCCTGGCGTCACCGTTGAAAAAAAATCTGGAATACTTCATCTGCCAGACAAGCAGCACATTGAACTTATTGATTTGCCCGGTGCATATAGCCTTTATCCTTCTTCAGAAGACGAACGCATTGTCTTGAACGTGCTCATCAATCCTGAAGATGAGAATTATCCCGATGCCGTCATTTATGTAGCAGATATAACCAACCTAGAAAAACATTTGCTACTGCTTACTCAAATTAAGGATTTGGGGTTCCCAACTCTGCTCGCACTCAATATGTCGGATCTTGCGGAAAAGAAAGAGGTTCAAGTTGAGGAACGTAAGCTGTCAGATTTTTTGGGATTACCAATTCTATCCATCAGTGGAAAGACAGGCGAGAATCTTGAGAATTTGAAAAAAGAAGTGGGGAAACTGACTGGTATCGAAACTGTTGGGCAGCCTTTTTACAAATTTAACGAAATAGAAAAGACAGTCTCCAGCAACGTCCAGTCAATATTTGGAATCAAAAATCCCTACCGTGCCAAGCTCTTTGCTCACCACCATGAAAAGCTTCCATTTTTAACTGCAAGGGAAAAAGAAAAGGCCGCAGAAATTGTCAAAAAAGAAGGGTTTAATGATCTCCGCCTCCAAATAACAGAGACCATGCAGCGGTTCGAGCAATTTGTACCTACCCTGCGGTCAGCCGTTTCTCAAAAAAACAACCAGTCCAGTTTTACCGATAGTGTTGATGCTTTTTTGACCCATAGGATTTTTGCTCCTATTATCTTTTTTGTCATCATGTTTTTTGTATTTCAGGCTATATACGCTTGGGCTGCTTACCCCATGGATTGGATTGAGGGAGGGTTTGCGGCAATAGGAGACTTTACGAGAAACAGCCTCCCTTCAGGGTGGTTCACTGATTTATTGACGAATGGGATTCTTGCTGGTTTGGGAGGGATACTTGTGTTTGTTCCTCAAATTGCAATACTTTTTCTACTCATTAGTATTTTGGAGGAAGTGGGTTATATGGCCAGGGCCGTCTTTATTTTTGACAAACTTATGCAACAGTTTGGCCTAAATGGACGAAGTGTTGTGGCATTGGTTTCAGCAGGAGCTTGTGCTATCCCAGCCATCATGTCCACGCGGACTATTGGGAATTGGAGGGAACGATTGATTACTATTATGGTGACCCCTTTCATAAGCTGCTCTGCCCGCATCCCCGTGTATGCAGTGCTCATTGGTTTTGTAGTTCCGGCAGATACTATCGGTGTTTTTAATTTGCAGGGACTTGCGTTCATGGGTCTGTACTTGTTGGGGATATTGGCAGCCTTATTTTCAGCCTTTATCTTTAAATTGATCCTTAAGACTGGTGAAAAATCATATCTGATGATGCAGCTCCCATCTTACCAAAGGCCCTCTTGGAGGAATATTTGGCGAAACATTATTGACAAAGTAGCTGCATTTGTTCTGGAAGCAGGGAAGGTAATCATGGTCATAAGTATCGTATTGTGGTTCTTGGCCAGCTATGGCCCATCAAAGGCTATGGCAGTGGCGGAATCAAGTGCTATATCAACTGCGAAAGCCCAATCACTCGATGACACCGCTACTGCTGATCTCATTGCTGCAAGGAAAATTGAAGCGTCTTATGCCGGGCATCTGGGAAAAAGTATCGAACCTGCCATCAAGCCGCTTGGGTTTGATTGGAAAATCGGCATTGCGCTGATTACTTCATTTGCTGCCCGGGAAGTTTTTGTTGGCACAATGGCGACCATATATAGCATTGGCAGTAGTGAAAATGAAAACACCATCCGAGACAAATTGGCCGCTGCCAGGGATCCGGTCACTGGGGCAAAAGTTTATTCAGCAGCCACATCTTTATCCTTACTGATCTTTTATGTCTTTGCTATGCAGTGCATGAGTACCTTGGCTGTGGTAAAACGTGAAACTGGAAGTTGGAAATGGGCGCTCATTCAGTTTGTTTACATGAGTGGCCTCGCTTATCTCGGAAGCTTCATCACCTATAAATTAATGTCGTAATTAACTGCCTGTTTTCTTTGCAAATCATAAAATTATTTCTACTAATTGGCCATTTTATTGATAATTTTCTAAAATATCTTCTGATTTTGCAGATATATTGCAACATGTCGTACTCGTGAAACTCATTCTTTTATCTTTGCGCCCCAATAGAAAAAACTATCTAATATCTATGATTTACAACAGCATCTTGGAAACCATTGGACGCACGCCCCTTATTCGGTTGAATAAAATCACAAAAGGATTGGCGCCTACAGTTTATGTAAAGGTCGAAGGATTTAATCCTGGCCAATCAGCCAAAGACCGTATTGCGCTCCACATGATCGAAGAAGCTGAAAAAGGCGGTCGGTTAAAAAAGGGCGGGACTATTATAGAAGCCACAAGTGGGAATACAGGGTTCAGCCTGGCAATGATCGCAGCTATAAAAGGATACAAATGTGTGCTTACCGTTACCAGTAAGATTTCAAAAGAAAAGAAAGACTCCCTTGAAGCAATGGGGGCAGATGTCATTGTTTGCCCAAAAGAGGCAAAGGCGGAAGATCCCCGTTCCTATTATCGGGTAGCTGAACGAAAAGCAAGGGAAATCAAAAACTCCCTTTATGTCAATCAGAACTTCAATACCCAAAATGCTAGAGCACATTATTTATCCACTGGCCCCGAGATATGGGAACAGACGGAAGGAAGAATCAGCTGTCTTATGGCAAGTGCAGGCACTGGGGGTACGTTGTCAGGAACTGCTCAATATCTCAAAGAGATGAACTCGAAGGTCAGGATCATTGGTGTAGATGCATATGGTTCTGCCTTGAAAAAATACCACGAAACTGGAGAATACGATGAAACTGAGATTTATTCTTATCTCATTGAGGGAACGGGTAAAAACATTATCCCTGCCAATTGTTCTTTTGAGTTGGTTGATAAATTTGTAAAAATAACCGATAAAGATGCTGCATTGCGCACAAGAGAATTGGCATTGATGGAAGGTATATTGGCTGGCTATTCAAGTGGCGGTGTCATACAAGCCCTTTTGCAGATTCAGGACGAATTCACAAAAGATGACGTGGTCGTGCTTATTCTTCCCGACCACGGCAGCAAATATCTTGGCAAAGTATTTAATGATGAATGGATGAAGCAACAAGGGTTTCTCGATGATGTTTATGCAGAGGAGAGCGAGCCTGTCCCAATGCCTTCAGCGCCAATTTTTGAATATTGACTTGCTGTCTAAAACAGCTTCCTTGTAACGATCAAAAGCGACTTCATTGCTTATAAATGAAGTCGCTTTTTTATTGTAGTCCGTCAATTTTGTTGCTGGATAATCCTTTAAAAATTATGAATCCCTAAAATTCCAACTTTGTACAGTGTGAAATGAATAATTAATTCTTTTCTTCGGGTCTAAAATACAACAACATGAAAAAGGCAATATCACTTCTTTCTTTTATTATCATGGTCACTATGTCTTGCCAGACCCAAGGTCAAGCTCCCGAGAAAAATGGCGCTCAAGACAAAGCAGAACAAACCGCTCCTGCATATCTTGACCTTTCCGTACCTGAATTCAAGGCGAAAATGTCGGATTCGGATATTGTGCTATTTGATGTGCGGACACCAAAAGAAACAGCAGAGGGGAAAATCGAAGGAGCTATGGAAATAGATTTCCGAGCAGATGGATTCTCAGAAAAGCTGGATGAACTTGATAAAGACAAAACATACCTTATCTATTGTCGTAGTGGAGCCCGAAGTGGCAATACTTGCAAAATGATGTCCCAAAAAGGGTTTGGTAATCTTTTTAATCTGGATGGGGGGTATATTGCATGGTCAAAAGAGAATTAATGTTATGCTTATTAAGGATCGAATAGCACATCACTTGCAATATTTTGAATCGCGACTCTTGGAAGAGTTGGCATTGGTGAGTGTATATAAAGAAATAGAACCTGGAGAGGAAATGATGCGGCCCGGCATGTATGTAAATTTCATACCTATTGTCCTTTCTGGAAGTCTTAAAATAATGCGGCAGGATGATGATGGGAAAGAAACCTTCCTTTACTTTTTAACAGAAGGCAACACTTGTGCAATGTCCCTAACCTGCTGTGTTGCAAATAAACCAAGTGCGGTGAGGGCTGTGGCGGAGGACAAAACGGAACTGATTCTCGTACCTGTTGAGAAGTTGGACACATGGATGAGTAAATACTCTTCGTGGAAGTCATTTGTTTTTCAGACTTACCAGAAGCGCTTTGAAGACTTGTTGGAGGCAGTGGACAGTCTTGCTTTCCGGAAGATGGATGAACGCCTATGGCGGTTGTTGAAAAAAAAGGCTGGGTTGCAAGAAAAACGCTACATTTATTCCACCCATCAGGAATTGGCGGACGAACTGAGCACTTCACGCGAGGTGGTTACCCGTCTGCTGAAAAAGCTGGAAGGTATGGATAAGATCAAAACGCATAGAAACAGGATTGAGATGATTTGAGATGCCCCCCTTGTATATTGGCCCGTAAGTGACAATAGTCACTATTGGTCCAGGTGTATATTGTTAACCTTGCAAAGCTTTTTTTGAAGCAAGTATAAATTAAAGGACAATAAGGTAGTCACAAAATAATAATGTAGCGGATTAAGGAAGGCAAGAAGGATTTGATTTATTGTAGGCTTTGGCATATATTGCAATACTTTTCGGCTTCGGCTTCGGCTTCAATCTTTTGTTTTAAGCCATCGTTTATTGAATTTTTGTGTGACAACAACAGTATAAAATCTTTTTCAAAAATCTTTTCATGTTGTCTGTGCCTTTACAGGAAGTATAAAAAGGGGTAACTTTCTTAGGTGAATTTAAACCCTTTTATTGTATCTTTGTTGAATAAATAAACAAGCTAGTTATTATAACTCAAGATAAATTGTTTTCATTTGGTTTTTTGGGGTTAAAATGAGAGGGTGGCTTCGGTCACCCTCTCTACTTTTATAAGCAGGCTTAAATATTTTTCTATTCATAAGAAGCTCACCTTTCCAGCTTGTTTTCCTTTTTAAATAATGCACGATTTTCACAAACCATTATTCTCGGCTAGCGTCTAATTTCAGCAAGACACTTATCATGATAGTGAACCCAATGAGGGAAGACCCCCCCTTGCTGAGGAATGGAAGAGGGATGCCTATGATAGGCAAAAGCCCCATAGTCATGGAGATATTGATTAGGATATGGATGAAAAGAACACCTGCTACGCCATAAGCATACAGGCGGTTGAAATCAGTCTTTTGCCTCTCGGCAATGAAAACAATACGGCCTAGCAAGGCTAGGAAAAGACCGATCACGATCACAACACCAACAAACCCCTGTTCCTCACCAATTGCACAGAAAATGAAATCGGTTATTTGTTCAGGGACAAAGTTGCCTTGGGTAATAGTGCCTTCCAGGTACCCTTTGCCGAGTAACCCACCTGCACCGATTGCCATTTTTGAGTTATTGAGGTTGTAAGCTGCACCGTGGAGATCTGCTTCTGAAGGCTTGAGCCAAACTTTAATCCTTTCTTGTTGGTGAGATTGGAGTACGTTGTCAAAGGTGAAATTGGCAGCAAAGGAAAGTCCCGCTCCAATGATAAAAGAAAACAAAATGGATATATAAAGTTGTTGGTTTTTCTGCACAAAGAAGAACCAGCTACACAATCCGATAAGTAAAATGGAAGCACCAACCACAGCGTGAATTTGATAGCCATTGATTGTAGCAATGCCTATTGTTGAAATGAGCAAGGCAAGCCCGCCTATCCAATATCGTTTACTGTTTTGGTTCCAGGCCAATATGAAAAATCCTATCATTGCTAAAGCCAACGTGATGTGTATCGGCGGGTTGATTAGTCCCAAAACAAAAATTAGGGCCACGCTGAAACCTATTCCGAAGACCCATCCTGGAAATCCCTCCCGGTAAAGTACAATGAAAAAAGAAAGGAAAACGATGGCCGATCCAGCATCTGGCTGCAATAATATAAGCACCATAGGGGCAGCAAAAAAAGAGATGGAATAAAAAGTAGATTTGAAAGAACGGAGATTGTTGGAGTAGGAACTTAGAAACCCTGCCAAGGCCAAGCAAGTGCCAAACTTAGCAAACTCAGCTGGCTGCAAAGTGATCCCTGATCCAAAGTCGAACCAAGACGTAGCCCCCTTTATCGTTTTGCCAAATATCAGAACGGCAACCAGCGACAACATGCAAATAATGTAAAGAATACTGGAAAAGGTCCGCCAAAATTTAGCGTCAATAGCAAAGGTGACGATGAACACTCCTATCGCTATTACGATCCAGATCAATTGTTTGCCGACAGGCGTATCAATAAAATTAAAGAACCCTTCCTCATAGCCTTCTTGCCCAAATCCAACGGTGTAAATCATAGACCACCCGATGGCTACTAATGCCAAATAAATGGAAAAAGTTAAGAAATCAAGGTTAGTGTTGCTCTTTCTGGATCGCATGGAGTGGTATAACGGTATAACGGTATAACGGTATAACGGTGTGTTGGTATATCGGTTCCGTTGCACCAACACATCCTTATACCGATCTAATCTACATATATTACTTTTCGGAGAAAACGAAAACCGACCGTTATTTCAAAAGTTATGTTGCGGATGGTTCGTTCTCTAATAGTGCCGTTGGTTCCTGTATAAGGGATATAAACGTTGTTTATTTCTGGTTGTTTATATTGGAATGAAAAGTCTGGGTTAACGGTGAACTCAACCAATGCCCCCACAAATTCACTGAGGCTGAATTCAAGCCCACCCCCCATCGTGACACCGTAGGTGATGTCTTTTACAAAAACATCTGATGGAAAAAAAAGTCCGCCATTAGCCTCGTTCAAGTCTTCGTACTCGTCAAGGTTGGTGCTGATATTATAGTCTCCCCTCATTCCAAACATATAGTGCCACTTGGTATTACCAGAAAGTACATGCTTCTTCTTACCGCCCATTGTTAGGGAAATGTTGTTGAAAACAAAAGCTTGGGAAGGGGGCCTGAAGGTTTCGCCGTTCGACAGGCTGATAAAATTCCGTCCGCGTATGGCACTCCCTTTTTGATGAAGGCCAGCCTGGGCAAAAAGGGAAAAATCTCCTGCTTCATCATAACTTTCAATAAAAGCAATGCCATGAAATTTGATAAGCGGATCCCGGTCAAAATTGTTCCAGGATTGGGTGCCAATGAGCAGGCCGCCTTTGAGGCCAAAGTAAAAACCTTGGGCTTCGGAAGAATGCTTGATGAAAGCAGTTAGGATAATGATAAGTAGAATTCTGATTTTCATTGCTGGTACCTTTTTTTGCTGAAGATCAATGGGTTCAAAAACAAAAGTATCATTTTACCTTCAATACCTGACCAATACCGATGGTAGTTGAATTCAAATTATTCATACGCATCAATTGATCTACGGTGAGGCTGTTGCGCCGGGAAATGCTATAGAGGGTGTCGCCTTTTGCCACTGTGTAATATAATAAAGTTGCCGGATTTGGTTCTGGTTGAGTTGCGGGGACATCAGGTTGAGTAGTTGGTGGTTCAGGCTCAATGTCAGGATTGTCAGGGATTATATCATCTTCCATGAAGTCACCGTCAGTGTCGATGAGAACAGGTACTTTTTCTGTTTTGGGTTCACTTGTAAGTTTGGGACGTTCACTTGACTTTACTTTGCAGCCTTTTAGTTTCAGGCGTTCGTCCACTTGTGGCTGTGAGCCAGTGGTTATTCTGTTTCTTCTGTATAATTTGGAAAGTTTGATCCCATATTCCTGTGAAATGCTGAACATGGTCTCGCCTTCTTTTAGATAATGCCATTTTTGTTTGCCGCGGTAGCGGTTTCGTTTAGGTTGGATGAATACCCGGTAATTATCTGGTAGGGAGTCACTGATTTCTGGCAGGTTTTCATTGTACCTATTTAAAGCATTGACGCTGACGCTGGCTTTCAGTGAAATTTCTTGAAGGGAAATGCCGTTTTTCGCAAATACTACTTTTGCGCCATTGACCTTTCTAAGATCAAGGCCGACAATAGCATCGTTTGGCCTATCAGGGAAGTTGTCATTGGCCATTTTATCGTACTGGTCTAGACCGTAGGTTTCGATCAGGCTTATCAGTTTTTTATCATAATTGCCGGCAGTGGCATAGCCGGCTTTTTTCAATCCTCTTGCCCAGCGTTTGTAATTTGTTGCATCTATCCTGAAAAGGAAACCATAGATATGTGCTTTTCTTGGATCCCGCAAAAATTCGGAATGTGCGATGTAAGAATCTTTGGCTTTGCGGTAGCTTCTGAAACAAGATTTTTTTAAGTTGCCAAACTCGTCGTAGTCATCGTCTTTTTTATGAAAGGTTTTTCCTTTCCAACTGCCTCCACACTTCATCCCAAAGTGATTGTTTGCTCTGCGGGCAAGTTCACTGCGGCCTGCATTGGACTCTAAAAGGCCTTGTGCCAGCTTGATGCTTGCTGGCACTCCGGATCTTTCCATTTCCTTGATGGCGATCTTCTTGTACTTTTCAACGTAATTATAAAACTCGCTGCTCTGCGCTAAAGTGACTGACATCGAAAGTGCCAGCATGGAGATAATGATTAAAGGCCGGGGGATCATAAGATTGTTTTTTTTAATGTGTACCGGAGGATAGAACGTCAAAATATCTGAACGATTATTGACTTATTCCATTTACGTGCCCTTTTCAGGTTTTACATGATATTATTGCAAATATATAATGTAAGTCTTGAAATGTTTTGGCCAGTGATGGGTGGGTGTGGAAATGAATGCTCAAAGAATTCAATTTTAAGCAACGAAATTCAATGAAAAATTTTTCATATTATTTAAAAATCATA
This sequence comes from Saprospiraceae bacterium, assembly GCA_029263015.1. Classification (GTDB taxonomy): domain Bacteria; phylum Bacteroidota; class Bacteroidia; order Chitinophagales; family Saprospiraceae; genus UBA6168. Next base: position 63,661 of record JAJCYI010000139.1, read on the forward strand.
TTTTAGCATCTTGATTTAGATTGGTGTGTTGGGGGGCAATAGATAAATAAAATAAAGAGATAGATAACGTATTTTATTTATCTATTGCCTCTGAAATGTGGCTTTTCACCAATGAAGCACTTAAGCCCACACTATTTACCTGAGCCAGAATTCAAGAAACAGCATGAACACACAAACCCGTAGGTACGTCTTTGTAGATTATTCCAATCTCTTGGAATACAAATTTAAAAAACTGGAAAAAGTAGCATCCAGGATTTTTGTTTTTATCGAAGCCAGTCAGGAAAACATTCCACTTTCACTTGTCCGGCAAACCCAAAACGCAGGCAAAAGCCTCCGTTGGATCGTTGTAAGTAATGCCACCAAAGGCAAGCTCAATTACCACATTGCATTCATCATGGGCAAACTTCACCAGAAGTTGAGCAAGGATGTCGAGTTTGCGGTGGTCTCCAATGATGTAGATTTTGACCCACTAATTTTATACATCAATGATTCAGGTAGAAGTTGTCTTCGGGTACAACGCAAGAGTGAAGAAAAGACCTTTAATGGAGAGCCATCCGGTTTTGATGAAATGGAAGAAGGTGCTTATAATGGGACAGATCTCCTCGGAGGAGAACCGATGGATGTGTTGGTAGAAGATGAAATCATTAGTAAAACTGCGGAAGAAACAGTAAAAAGGCTTATCCGGTCAGGCAACCGGCCTGCTGTAGTCAAAACTCTCAAAAATTACATAAATTTGCACTTCCAGCAAATGTCCCTTTATGGACACATTGATCGCATTTTACAGAAAATGCAAGATGTAAAGGACATTGAAATAAAAGGGAAAGGAGAGGTTGTTTATAACTTCTAATCATCAGGTTTACTGGGATTGTTGATGTTTGCTGGCTTTTAATCCATTATTTTACAATAAACATTTAGCAATATCAATACTATGCAATCCGACGACATTAAATTACTCATGATGACTGCTGAGGAGGACATGGATAAATCAATTGACCACCTCAAATACGAACTTTCCAAAGTCCGCACGGGCAAAGCATCTACTTCTTTGGTTTCTGATATTTTGGTCAGTTATTATGGCTCCAATACACCTATAAGCCAGATAGCCAACGTGAGCACCTCTGATGCACGCACCATTTCAATACAGCCTTGGGAAAAACCCATGCTTTCTGTGATCGAAAAAGCCATCTTCGAGGCCAACCTTGGCATAACTCCAATGAACGATGGCGAGCACATCCGTTTGGCTATTCCTCCATTGACCGAGGAACGAAGGAGGGGATTGGTGAAAACTTCCAAGAAACTTGGGGAAGATGCCAAAATAGGGATCCGAACCGCCCGCCATAAAGCACTTGACGGCATCAAGAAAGAAGTAAAAAATGGTTACCCGGAAGATGCTGGGAAATCCCGGGAAAATGAGGTACAGGATTTAGTCAACAAACACAGCAAGAATGTAGATGACCTGGTGGCTGCAAAAGAAAAAGATGTGATGACCGTTTAATACGATCCTAAAGCGCAGCAATAAAAATGGGGCAACTGTCAAAAGTTGCCCCATTTTTATTAGGAACAGTTCCAATACCTTGAAGTCAAATTGACACTTCAGTCATCAAAGGGTAGTCCGGCCCAAACTCATCGGGGTGGAAAAAACGCCAATAATAATGTCGGTCACGGAAAGGGTTTACATTGGAAAGACTGATCGGGTGGACAAAGTTTTCTTTGCCGAATTTTTCGAGGAGGTAATCAGCCACGCCAGGCATTATGTTTACAGTCAGGTCATAAAACAGCTCTACTTTTTCTTCAGTACTCAGGTTTTTCTTTTTCAGCAGGATGATAACATCCTGTATGTCTTGCAAAATTATCATACCTACTCCTTTTACAAAAAACATCCCATAACCACCAGCACCGGAAAGGGTTGAAAAACCGATATTATTTTCTGCTCCGAACATTTCCTGGTATTCCTTTTTTCGAAGTTCAAAATCAGGATCTACTTTAGCACCAAGGGAATTATTATAATGCTGTATAATATCCCGGTTGGCATTCTCAAATTCTTTCCTGTTAGAAAAAAGCGCCAACGGAGTACCAAACAGGTCAATAAAAGACTCGTACATCTTTTCTGTGTTTTCGCTTAACCTTTGCTGCTGTTCTGCTGCCAATGACCAAAAGGAAGGGTTGGGTTGGCTCATGGCCTTTTTCTTTTCCTTCTCACTCATTTCCCAACCAGACATTATTCCGGTCAACCACCAGTCCTCGTTCCAGTGAATCAGGGTCATTATGTAGGTAATGACATTAAATTCATCCTTTGTTATATGCGCCTTGACGGATTTTTTTAACACCAAATATTCCCGTTCTGTCTTTATGTTTTGAAATTTGTAATAATTGCCAATCACTCCTTTGCAAATGTAATACCCCTGATGGCGTTTTAGGCCGTTAATCGTTTCCCGTACATCATCTTCTTCGCAACGAGCCAATTTTGAAAGCCACTCTGGCGGGTTCATAGCAGCAAAAGAACACCTATTAGAGTAAATGAAATCTTCCGTCACCGCGTATGACATAGGGGCAATCATCTCAGGCTGATGCTTGTGATCAGAAACTATTTTGGCAGATTCTTCACCCCATTGCGGGCCTAATTCCCATCCCATCAAATAGGATTGGGTGGATATCCAGAATAATTTATCTTTTAGCTCGAAAAAATCCATATTAGCAGGCACTTCGAGGAAATGTTCATAAAAATCTGCTATCCCTGGCACTTCTTCTATCTTGGATTCGAGATAATCGTAAACAAGTTCAGCCAATTCCATAGTATAAATGTGGTCGGGTGCATAAACCCTAGTATCAAGACACTTGGTTATTACATGCCAGATAAGGTATGCTATATCCTCAATATTTAAGTATTCAGGATCGTATTCAGAGAGGTCATAAAACGGCAGGTAGTAGCCGTGCAGTTCCTTGTTGTATTCTATGAAGGTTTTCCAAATTCCTATCTCGCAGATAAAATCCTCGAAATAGGAAACCAACATACATGCGAGTTCCTTGCGGTTTTCGCGGGTCATCTCTCCTTCTGAAAACCAATCCTTGTAGGCTTTCAATATTTTAAAAACCTCGTTACAGCATTTGAGATAATGACGGTCATATCCTTGAATTGATTGCGTGTACGGTTTGCTCTTTAACCAGTCCTTCATGGATATGTCAAACCCCTTGATTGTTCGGGCTATCTTTTTTTTTCTTTTCATTTTAAAACTTGGACGTTCATTACTTTCGGCCTTCCGGCAGGGTGGAGATTTAATCCCCACCCTGCCGGAAGGCCGAAAAAATCATTCCCCGCCCCACATGGGCAATCTCCCCGGCGTATATGGCGCTTTTGCGTCCTCAAGTTTCTTTTCTATTTTTTTCAAATCTACTTCTGTCAAACGGTGCAACTGTTCCAATGCAGCCTTGAACTGCTTGCTGGCGATACGCTGCTGTTCTTGTTGCGTGAAAGTCGGTGCCGAAGTGGATGACCAAACTTCGTAACTCATGCCATATACTCGACTACTGAGCGATGGCCGTTGAGGTTGGTCGATCGCCGAGGCAACGCCGTCGCCGTAAAAAGTTTTTTGCATATCGTGTAGTTTCTGTTCGAAAGCTTTTACATCTTTCAACAGTTCAGCCGCTGGTTGGGCAACTGAGTAGGTCGCTTTGCGAATATGCTGCATAGTATTGCCTAATTCGCCAAGGATGGAAGTCGCACCCTGAAAAGTCCGTTCCAGTTCTGCTGCTTTACGGATGTAACTGTCGAGTGCCAGTTTATCTGTGGCGGGCAGTGTTGAGCCACCGAGGGTCTCCAATTTAAATGGCTGTGGATCAACCAGTTTGGTTTCTACTCCATTTATTGTCTTTGACAAACTCACCGTGTATTCCCCAGGAAGGGCAAAACCGCCTCCGTCAGGAGATTGCCAAGGCAGGCGTTGTCGGGAACTGAGCCGTACAGGGTCTTTTGATGGATACCGACCATCCCAAATGATGCGGTTCACCCCTTTGGATACACCCGTTTTTAATTGCTTGACAATTTCCCCACTGCTGTTTTGGATGGTGAAAAGGAGGTAAGCATCTTCCTCTTCGCGCTCAGCTTTCAATTCCTCATAAGTCGGATATCGGATATCCTTATCGTCCTTGATCTGCTTTTTCTCCCACTCTTGTCGCTTCTCTTTCAATGTTTTATAACGTCTTTAATAAAATAGGTAAACGTTGCTCCAATGGGAGGATTGGGTGTGGTGAAATAGGAATGGCCTTGAAATCCTTTTCCGGTCGTGTAACCCAATGGGGAGGCTTTGACGAAAACAGTAGCGTCTTTGATGGGTAATATTTTAGCCTCGTCGTTAAGTTCTCTTTCGTTTAAATAACGCAGCGGAGAATAATCGTCCATTACGTAAAATCCGCGCCCAAAAGTGCCGAGTACGAGATCGTTTTCCCGTTGTTGAATAGCAATGTCCCGCACGGCAATAGTCGGTAAGCCACTGGCAAGTTTTTTCCAATAGCCACCCCCGTCACGTGTGAAATAGCAACTAAATTCAGTTCCGACAAACAACAAATTAGATTCGACATGATCCTCCGCAACAGAGTAGGTAGAGCCGCGTTCAGGCAGATTGGATGAAATGTTTTCCCACGTCCTGCCTTTGTCACTGCTTTTGAACATGTATGGCTTGAAGTCACCCCGTTTATGGTTATTGAAACATGCATACACTATATTTTCATCGTGCTGGCTGGCAAGCAGCATGTTCACGTAAGTCATATCGGGCACACCTGCGAAGCTGGAAATTTTGGTCCAGGTGCTGCCGCCATCCTCGGAGATTTGTACCAGCCCATCGTCCGTTCCGACATAGAGCAAATCTTGGTTGATTGGACTTTCCGAAAAAGCAACGATGGTGCCGTACTCAGAAGTAGAACGGTTTTTTGCCACCGCGTCAATGCTTTGAATTTGGCCCATAACCTCCAAAGTGTTGCGATCAATTTGCCTCGTCAAATCATCTCCGAGCACCGTCCACGTATTGCCCCGGTCGTCACTACGGAAGAGCTTGTTGGCCGCAAAATAAATGCGCTTCGGTACATGCGCAGAAGCTAGTAGTGGCGCATCCCAATTCCATCGGAATGCGTTTTCATCAGCTCTTGGCTGAGGCTGGATACCTGTCATTTCACCACTCGCTTTGTCGTAGCGGGTCAACCCGCCGTACTGATATTGAGCATACACGATATCTGGGTTTCCTGGATCAATGGCACTTTCGAAGCCATCGCCCAATTGCGTGACAAACCAGTCGGAATTGGAGATGCCATGCCCGTTACGGGTACGGCTGGGGCCACCGAGGGAATAGTTGTCCTGTGTGCCGCCATAGATATTGTAAAATGGCTCGGCATTGTCAACTGCTACTTTGTAAAACTGTGTCACGGGAAGGTTGCCTTTGAAATCCCAAGTCTTTGCATGGTCAAAACTTTCATATACTCCTCCGTCGCAGCCGGCTAACAAATAGTCGGTATCGTCTGGGTCAATATAAATTACATGGTTGTCCACATGCTTGTATTCCTCGCCCAATTGCTGGAATGATTTCCCGCCATTATAACTAATCATGTTCCAGGTGTTCATTGAATAGATGATGTCAGGATTGGTCGGGTGGCAGTAGATTTCCATATAATAATTGCCGCTCGTGCTGTGTCCACTCTGCTTTACCCAGCTTGCCCCCCGGTCGGTACTTTTGAAAAAACCGCCTCCTTTCGATGCCTCTACAATGGCATAGATGTATTCCGGATTGGCTGGTGAAATAGCTACTGCGATGCGTCCGATATGAGCCCCACTCGGTAAGCCGCTGGCTGCCTTTGCCCAGGTTTTTCCGCCGTCGGTTGTTTTATACATAGTGCTGCCCGGGCCACCTCCGACATAGGTGAAAACATGCCGCCGACGCTGGTAGGCCGCGGCATACAGTACATCTGGATTGCTTGGGTCCATAATAAGGTCAGTGATACCGGTATGTTCATCAAGGAGTGATTCGCCTGCTGCATTTTTTATCACCTGCTCCCAGGTCTTCCCACCGTCCACGGTTTTGTATAGTCCCCGGTCGCCACCTTCGCTCCACAATGGCCCGATGGCTGCGACATACACTACATCAGAATTGCGTGGGTCAACGATGATTTTGCCAACATGCTCCGATTCTTTCAGTCCAGCATGTTCCCAGCTTTTGCCGCCATCCTTCGATTTGTAAATGCCGTCACCATAAGCGACTGAGCGCTGATTGTTGTTCTCACCTGTGCCGACCCACACCACATTTGGGTTGTTTGGGTCTAGGGTTACACAGCCGATGGAGTAGGAGCCTTGGCTATCGAAAATAGGTTTGTAGGTTGTGCCTGCATTGGTGGTTTTCCACACGCCACCGGAGGCTGTCGCCACATAATAAGTGCTGCGTTTTTTGGGGTGTATGGCAAAGTCGCTGATTCTGCCCGAAGTGACAGCGGGGCCAACGCTGCGCCATTTCAGGCCAATGCCGAGAGTGTCGAGCAGGTGCTTGGGTTCTTCTTTTTTTTCGTCTTTGTCTTTTTTCTTCTGGGAAAATATATTTGTAGAAAATAAGATAGTAAATGCCAATAACAGGACGAGTGTTCTTTTCATGATATTTGTTGATTTGGTTGAGGGCGGGAAGGTAAGGAAAAATTGGATTTTGAGAAAGGGACATTTAAGCCACAGGTTTTTGATAATGGAAAATTTAGAATGAACGCAGGGCAGTTAAAATTTAATTGATAATTTAATTGTATTTATTATCAAAATTTGATAATTTTGAAATTAATTCCAAACACTTTATGAAACCAATTTTATTAGATAAAAGTACGGGAGTCTCTAAAAGAGCTGTTATTCTAAAAGCTGACCTAAAGGGAATGCCGTTGAGAAAAGACGGTTGGCAATTTACATGGAGAAGTCTTGCAAAAACAGAGGGTGCCACATTCTATAAAATTGTTTTAAAGGAAACTTCCAACATAATTGAAGGCATTATTATGCTTACTTTGATGCATGGAGAAATGCTTTATCTAAACAATATTGAAGTGGCACCGCACAATTATGGAAACCGAGGTAAATATGAACATGTAGCTGGTTGTTTATTGGCGTTTGCTTGTAGGGAGAGCATCGCAAAAGGAAAAGGCAACTACAAGGGCTTTTTGGTTTTAGATAGTAAAACTGAATTGATTGAGTTGTACGAAACCAAATATGGCGCAACCAGGTCTTTGGGGCATACGATGTTTATTGATCCAGAGGCGGGTTTTCTTTTGATGGAGAATTACTTAAATATTTCAACAGATTTATAAAACAACTGAGTTATGTCAAAGGATAAATTTGTAAATGAAGGTGGGATAAATGGAATCGGACAAGGCGTGGTCAACACAAATAGTGAGTCGTATAAAGCTGTCCGAAAAATGGTTGCCAAAAAATTTGTGGCTCAAAGTGAAGAGCAACAAACAAAAGTCAACATTTTGTCCCTGCGCTTTCAAATGGAGGATTTTCTGAATGATGAAAATCCATCAGAAATAATCAAAGTTGGTTCGTTTTTGAATGAATTGATAAAAGCTACCCAGATTAAAAACAAAGACTTTGCTGAATACATTGGCATTAAACCGTCCAATTTGAGCGCCTTATTAAAAGGTAATAGGCGCATTAATATTGAACTCGCCTTGAAACTTAATAGTATCTTTCACATTCATCCCATTCTTTGGCTGCACATTCAAAATAAGAATGATTTGTTGGGAATAAGAGAAGATACACGTTCCCAATTTAATAAGTACAGCTTGGATGAATTGTTGGAGAGAAGGGCTTGAAAAATTTAAATTCAGATACCCAAACAACGAAATTACCATTGTGAAACTCTTTTTTCAAATTGTCCTTTTCATCATAATTGCAGGCATCATAATGGTTGCCATCGGAGGCAGCGCAGATTTTTTGGCTTCCTTTACACGCCACCAATTGACCTCGTTTTTTGGGTTGGGAGAATATAGTTTTTGGACAACCCTACTTTTGGTTTTGGTTTTTTTGGTGGCAGTTGTGTTGTTGATTCCTTTGGTGTTACTGGTTCGCACGAGGTTTGTACGCCCTGTCGTTTTTATTTCATTCAAAAATGTCCATGAAAAAAAAGCCGTTGAATTAGAAAAGCAATTGAAAAAAGAAGGATTTGGAGTAGAACGACTGGCCTTTTCCAAAAAATATAAACACGACGAAGTGGTTAGTCAAGTTCGTAAGAAACTACAAAAATCGCATGTGTTGGTGGCCATTCCAGATGCTGAGGAAGCATCCTTTGTGGATGCAGAATTACTGGCTGCTTCTGCTCTGAAAATACCGATCGTACTTCTCCGATATCAAGAAAAACAATCTCAGCCCGGCACACTTTTATTAGGTTACCCCGTTTTTGATTTCCGTTCCATTCAAAATCAGCAGTTCGCTCCCTTGTTCCGGTTTTTGTTGTTCGCCACCCGCCACCGCAAAGATTTTTTCAATCAAATCAGACGGATATTGAAGCAAATGTTAGACCCTGCCATTTTATTGGTGCTCGGCATTCTTGTCGGCATTTTTTTATTGATAAAATTTGGTGCCAGGATGCTGCATCAGTTGCTTTCCAAAGTATTGGATTGGGATGTTGGCAATTTTTTGGTGGAAGGCGATGACCTGAACCAGTCTGTGCTAATCATGCTGATTGTTGGATTCGCTGCTTATTCCATCGGGAAAGCCTTTTACACCCTGCGCGTTGCTCGCCAAGTAGTCGTTACGGGAACAGACAGCTATAAAACTTTCAAAGAGGAATTTTCATTTTTGAAAAAGGACAGGGAAATGATGGCGTGTATTCAGTTGAATGTGTTGGAGGCTAAGGGGAAGGAGGGATTTAATGATAGCAATCTTAGCTATTAAACCATAACCACTCATGGCCGACTAAAACCAGTCTCCATCTGCATATTGAAAAAGAATCACTCTCCACACTCCTCCGCCCGCGCTACTTCTCCATCCAAATAGCGCCAGCAATCCCCAAAGATCGAGCAGTAGCAAACCTCTACACTAGCTCGGGAAGAAAAATCCATAGCAGGAATACTCAGGCTGTCGGGGAGTTCGGCAGCGAGTATTTGCAATCGTTCATTGATGGAGATGACGCTGTTTTTGGCAGAGGAGATCGAGATGGAGCGGTAATCTTTCTGTCGGAGAAGGTCTCGGATAAATTGTTGATAATCAGTTACATCCTCGCCGTCAAGACGGAGGTGGACGTCCTTAATGATGGCAGGGCCAGTGCCTTTGTTTTGGATAAAAAACTTAAAGGAGTGGTTGCTGTATTGCACAGATGGCTCGATGTAGGGCCACACGGCAGCGTATTGTTGGTTTCGGAGGATGATGGATTCATAAACGGAAACAGCCAATGCACAAAAGCTGACAAAAATGGCAACAGCTGTCCAAATATTGGAGTTGGGCGACGATGATCGCCTTTTGGAGAATGACATAAAGTTGGGTGATTTGATTTTGGCAAATTTAGTGAAAATGGCTTTGGACTGTTCGGTAGTTTAGCATCTATTTAAAATGCTCGGTAAATCCCCGAATTATAGCACTAAAAACAAAATTCCAAATACCTTCACCTCATGAAAAAAATCCTACTCCTTGGCGGTACCCGTTTCATCGGTCGGGTTTTGATGGAACAATTGTTAGAAAATGGTGACTATAACATTTCTCTCTTTTCTCGTGGCCAAACCAACGCAGAACTCTATCCTGACATCCGCCGCATCACGGGCGACCGCACCACTGACGATGTGCTTAAGATCGCAGAGGAAGATTGGGATGTCATTGTTGATATTTCTTGCTATTTCCCATTATCGCTGCGGCAGTTGTTGCCTGCATTGGAGGGGAAAGTAGGGCGTTATGTGTTTATTTCCACAGGTTCTGTTTTTGACTTAGATAAACTGCAAAACAAGGTGCTGGAGGAAAATATGGTACAGTTGGCATTTACTGAGGAGCAATTGCGGGCAGAGGGCGAGTACGTACATTATGGACAGAAAAAAGCAGCCTGCGAAGCTATGCTTATGTCTGCCGATTGGTTGGACAAAGTGATACTGCGCCCCTCCATCGTCTATGGCCGCTACGACTATACCGACCGATTTTATTATTGGCTGCACCGCATTCACACGCAGGAAATGGTGTTGCTCCCAATCGAAGGCACCGAAAGCATAAACCTTACCTATGTAGATGATCTAGCGAATATTATTCGGAAGGTCCTCGAAATGAAAAAGGCAGAAACAGCTTATAATGTTGCTACATATGATGTAATGCCTTTTAGTCAAAAGCTTGAAAGTATCGCTTTTGCCCTCGGTAAAGAACCAACCTTTTTGAATGTCTCCAAAGGTTTTGCGGAGACTCAAAATATTGAGGCATTCAAAGATTTACCTATTGTCACCAATTTTGATGGGAGGCATATCATCCAGTTTTCAACTGCAAAAGTCCGGCGTGATTTTGAAGATTGCCTGACACCATTTAAACAGAGTGTGAAGGAAATGGCTGATTTTTATAATAAGCACGGTTGGCATGTGCCGACAACAGGAATGTCTTTGGAAAGGGAGCACCAGTTGATAAATGCGATTACTTCACCCGACAACTATCCTGCATAGTTCCTAAACTTGCGTTTCAAAAAATAAACCATGGCAACTTCTATCATTTCATACAACGTCAACGGCATCCGCGCCGCCATCAGAAAAGGTTTCAATGAGTGGCTGGCAGATTTGTCGCCCGACGTTATTTGTTTGCAGGAATCAAAAGCCCGTCCTGAGCAGGTGGACTTTTCCACTATTGAGGAAATGGGCTATCACCATCACTGGGTTTCTGCTGAAAAAAAGGGCTACAGTGGCGTGGTCACCATTTCCAAAAAAGAACCTGATCTTGTCGTTGAAGGCTGTGGCATTGGAAAATACGATAGCGAAGGCCGCATCATCCGCACTGATTTTGGCGACTGGACATTGCTGAACTGTTATTTCCCCTCTGGCACCAGCGGGGAGGAACGGCAGTCTTTTAAATATGGATTCCTTGACGATTTTTTTGAATGGGCTAACGAGCTGAAAACAGAACGCCCGAAGCTCATCATCGTGGGCGATTACAATATTGCCCATTCGGAAATGGACATCCACAACCCAAAAGGCAATAAAAAGAATTCTGGGTTTTTACCAGAAGAAAGGGCCTGGATGACCAAATGGTTCGAGAGTGGCTTTACCGATGCTTTCCGTCACGCCAATCCTGAAAAAGTGGAATATAGTTGGTGGAGCTATCGCTTCAACGCCAGAAAGAACAATAAAGGCTGGCGTATTGATTATCAATCAGTAACAGATAATTTAAAGGATAAAATAAAAGAGGTTGGGCATTTGGGCAATGCCGTGCACTCGGACCATTGCCCGGTTAAGATGGTGATAGAGATATAATACACCTTCTTTTTGGCCGTTTTTTTTATTGTGAAATATTTATGCCTCACAAATACAAACGGTAAAATGTATAACTCTAAAAAAGCACATCTGCTTCTATTCCTTTGTTTGTTTCTTATTGTCAGTCAGGAAGGGTTTTCGCAGTTCAAGGTTCTTCCCATGGTTGGGTTTACCAACAGCATGGTCACCGAAAGCCCAGCCATTCGGCTAACAGAATACAAATACCCTTCTGATTTTAACAAAAAGGATTTTTCGCTGGGAGTTTCCATTCAAAAATATCTGTCAGAGAAATGGTTGGTCAAGTCTGAATTTCAGTTCGTACAACTGGGGACAAAAACAGAAGGTGACATCATAGGCTCAGACTATGAACTCCTTGCAATTGAGTTGCAATATCTGAACACGGGAATTAAGCTGTCTAGAACATTTTGGAAAACAATATTCCTTGATTTTGGAATATATAATAGTTTGCTGTTGAAGCACTACAACGATGCAAATGGCTTTGGTGGATTCACAAGAAATAGAAGTTCTGGCGTTTTTTCTAAAACTGATTTCGGATTAGTGGGAGGGGCCGGGATTGAGAAATGGAACATTAACCTGGGGGTGAATTACTTTCACGGCATAAAAAAAATAAGGGAACAAGACCAGAACCGTTTTTTCCAGATATTCCTCGGGTATTTTTTTCAAATATAGAAAGGATGGCCATGGCGTTCCCCAATAGTCAGATATTCAAAAGATGCCCCATCAACTCTTGCTTCGTTTTCAGATAAGAATGATTCTCCTCTTTTGGGTCGATGAGCAGCGGCTTGCGGCTCACGATTTCAATATCCGAATTTTCGATTGCCTCAATTTTAAGTGGATTATTGGTCAGCAGGTGGATGCGCTTGATGCCTAGATCGTTCATTATTTCGACAGCCAGGCCATATTGGCGGGCATCTACTTCAAATCCAAGGTGGGTATTGGCATCGACGGTATTGAGGCCTTGATTCTGTAGGTTATACGCTTTCAATTTGTTGATGAGGCCAATGCCCCTGCCTTCTTGACGGAGGTAAATGACGGCGCCCCCATGTTCGGCAACCATTTCCAGTGCACTCGTCAATTGTTCACCACAGTCGCAGCGGCGGGAATGGAACACATCACCTGTCATGCATTCAGAGTGAATGCGCAGGAGGACAGGTTTGGTCACGTCCATATCTTCGTGTGCCAGGGCCAGATGCGGAGAAGGTTCGTCAGCCGAATCGGCGTAAGCGAAGATGTTAAAATTTCCCCAATCAGTGGGCAGGTATGCTTCTACTTGTCGTTGCATTTTAGGACGCTTGGTTCAATTTTCTTCTGGTCAAAGGATGTGGATTATGGGAACACAAGTGGGAGGAATTAGTTTTCGTTTGCTTGCAAAGGTCGATATTTACAGGGAAAATACCTATGTTGTGTGAGAAGTAGTCAGACTGGGCAATTTGCCTTTGTTTACACTATGTTCTGCGAACGCAAGTTTATATTCTATCAATAGAAATGCAAAATCAATTTCCAAAAATATTGCTGGCCGAGGATGATGAAACGCTCGGATACCTCCTGAAAGAATACCTCTCGACCCAGGGATTTGAGATAGATTGGACAAAAGATGGTGCAGATGCGCTCCGCCATTTTAATAAAAGCAATTACGACCTGGCCATTCTTGATGTGATGATGCCTGCTCTCGACGGCTTCACCGTTGCCGAGCTGATCCGCAACCGACAACCTGCCCTGCCCATTATATTCCTGACGGCCAAATCCATGCACAAAGATGTGGAACGGGGCTTCAAGGCCGGTGCCGACGATTATATCAAAAAACCTGTCAATGAGGAAGAATTAGTGGCTCGGATTCAAGCTGTTTTGAAACGCTCCACATCCATTTCAAGCTCCCAACAATCCTTTTCTGTTTTCCAGATCGGCGATTATATTTTTGAAAGTGAAAAATGCTGGTTGCGGCACGGCGAAGACGAGAAGGAATTGACCGAGATGGAATCCAATCTTTTGAAATTGCTCTGCGAAAGAAAAGGCAGCCTCGTCCGCCGGGAGCAGGTGCTGGAAAAAATGTGGGGACGCCACGATTTCCTTGCCCGCAAGAGTATGGACGTTTTCATTTCCCGCTTGCGCAAATATTTATCAAAAGATGAAAAGATTAAAATTGTGAACGTGCACGGGAGTGGCTTTGTGCTGGAAGTGGAAGGTTAGGCATGGGTGACGGTGAGGGATTTAGGGAAAGGGTTGTCGTCATTGTTGACGCAAACTGTCCGAACTGCGGAGATGCAATAGAAAGAACTGGACAAACGGAAAATCCGTATCCATTACGGCGAGGAGGAATACCTACGTGATGAAAAGATCATTGCAAAAATGAAACTGGCGTGATAGTCATTTCCGATACTTCTACTGTATTTGGGATACGGGCGAATAAATCCTACAAGACCGAGACAACCAAATTTTCACCAAAAGGATTGGTCAATTGATTGGTTTGACTGGCAACAAACACGTTTCTAGCATCGGCCAACCATACCAACTTTTTTTGCAAAAAATCGCTGAGAATTCCTTTAGTTGCAAATATCTGTTTGCCTTCTGCCCCTTCATGTTTGGAGTTATCTGTTTCCAGCCACAGTACGCACATGATTTCTTTTTCCAAAAGGTGCCCCCGCAGATTTTCCCAATATTCGGATTCGCTGACTGTTGAAGTTTGGCTGAGGTGGGAAACGAAAACGATGAAATCTTTCATTTTTTCAGCTACCTCGTTTGCCAAAGGGCTTCCTTCCTTTGATCCCAATCGCTCAAAAATTGACTGGTGTTCGCTGGCCGGCCGGTTCTTAAAATTTTTAGCTTCAATCAGCACCAGTTTGTTTTTTGAAAACAGCCCAGCGAAGTCAATACAGCTAAGCCCTTTTGCAAATTTTTTCACATCAGGATTTTCGTCGAACTGAGTCAAATCCGACCAATTTTCGCTGAAATCAAATTGCAACCCAGAGCTTTTGTCTTGGAATGTGGTCACGTTCAGGTGGTTTGAAAGCGTTTAGCTGTAAGTTCCATTTGCAATTCGTGATAGGCGGCGTACTCGTCGAGGATGGCGTTGGACTGAATTTCGGCCACGGTGTCAGCGTCTTCCGCTTCCGTTCCATTTTCGCCTTTGGAGAGCGCGAAAAACCGCATGGGCGGCACGTTTGGCTCTATGTCCCGGTTTTCAGCAAAAAGTGAAAGCTGGTGCGTGAGTAGGTAATCGTGGGTAGCCACAAAAACCTGGCAGCCCGCATTGGCCAAAGTAACGAGGAACTTGGTGACGAAGGTGATATATTTGGGATTCAGGTTGGCTTCGGGTTCATCCCAGAAAAGGATGGTGTCTTTGGTGAGCGAGCCATTGAGGATGAGCCAAATAATTTGTGCAATTTTATTAATCCCAGTTGCTTCCAAGGCCGCCTGTAGACCTCCTCCCGTTTTTTGATAAATGTAAAACATATCTCCTTCTAATTGAACCTCAATGCCAAGCTGTTTTTCGATTTCATCAATCAATTCTTTTGCTTTTTCAAGCCCCTTTCCTTTTAAACGGTACAGTGCGAGTGCCTTTGCCAAAAAGTAAAATGTAGGATCAATTGAGCTTTCTCGCTTTTCGTATGCTGCAATAAATCCCTTGAACCAAGATAACATTTCTTGAGAAGGGATGAATAATCCATGATGTCCCATTTCATAACTTCCATTTTCTTCTCTTCTGCCACCAACTTGAAAATAAACTTTTTGCCCATTTCTTTTCTCAATTTGAATAAGTGCGTTTTTTGTTCGGGTGTTCTTTTTTATTAGGTTAACAGGGTCAACAGATTCAGGATAGTAGTTTTTAATGCGAACTCCAGATCGCCATTCGGGCATATCGTCAATTTCCTTGTTTGTTGTCATATAAAGCACCTTCAATAAATGCGTCTTTCCTGTACCATTCTCCCCGATAATCACATTGATGCCTGGCGAAAAGTCCATCGCCACTTTGCCAAAGCAAGTGAAATTTTCCAGTTCCAGCCGTTTAATTTTATTTTTAAAATCTTCTGCCATCTTTAATTTTTTGATTGGACAAAGCTACAAAAAAGCAGGAACGATAACATGCTCCACCATTAAGGGTAGCCAAACGCTTTTTTCGTAATTTTGCAGCTGCTGTGAGCAGAGTCTCACCAAATCTGTTTCTAAAATATACCTCCCAAACCACCTCCCGACGAATAAACTACAAGAAAAGATATTTCAAACCAAATTATAAAATGCAAACCATCCTACCATATCATCCAAAAAATAAAATCCGCGTAGTCACTGCCGCTAGCCTGTTCGACGGCCACGATGCAGCCATCAATATCATGCGTCGCATCATGCAGGCCAGTGGTGCAGAGGTGATCCACCTGGGGCACAACCGCTCGGTTTATGAAATCGTGAACACGGCCGTGCAGGAAGATGTGCAGGGCATTGCCATCACCAGTTACCAGGGTGGGCACAACGAGTTTTTTAAATACATGTACGACCTGTTGCGGGAACGCGGTGCCAGCCACATCAAGATATTTGGCGGCGGCGGCGGCACTATTTTGCCGACCGAGATCGAGGAACTCCAAAAGTATGGTATCAATCGCATTTATTCCCCCGACGACGGGCGGGAGCTTGGTCTGCAAGGCATGATAAACGACGTGCTGCAACAATGCGACTTTCCCATTGGGCAAAACCTCAATGGTGAGGTGCAAAAATTCACTCAAAAAGATACCGTTTCCATTGCCCGGATGATTTCTTGTGCCGAGAACGATACGGAACATTTTAACACGGCAGTGCGCCCACAATTACAAGCTGTTTTTGATAAAAACCCGACCCTGAAACAAACGCCTGTGCTGGGGATCACTGGAACGGGCGGCGCTGGTAAGTCTAGTTTGGTGGACGAGATTTTGCGACGCTTCCTCATTGATTTTGATGATAAAACAATAGCTATAATATCGGTCGATCCATCCAAACGGAAATCCGGTGGTGCGCTGTTGGGCGACCGCATCCGCATGAATGCGGTGAACAATGAACGAGTATTCATGCGCTCCCTGGCTACCCGCCAGTCCAATTTGGCGCTGTCCAAGCACGTGAAATCTGCTGTTGAAATATTAAAGGCAGCGGGTTATGACCTCATCGTTTTGGAGACCTCTGGCATCGGACAATCAGATACCGAAATTGTTGACCATTCCGATGTTTCACTTTATGTGATGACCCCTGAATTTGGTGCTGCATCGCAATTGGAAAAAATCGATATGATCGATTTTGCAGACATCATCTCCATCAATAAGTTTGACAAGCGGGGCGCACAAGATGCCTTGCGGGACGTGCGCAAACAATACCAGCGTGCACATACACTTTTTTCTACCAGCGTCGATGAAATGCCTGTGCATGGCACCATTGCTTCGCAGTTCAACGATCCTGGCACCAATGTTTTATATGCCAAATTGATCGCTTTATTGAAAGAAAAAAGCAATTCAGAATGGAATTCCAATTTCCATGCACCGGAGGAAATGAGTGAAAAAATTTACATCATCCCACCAAAACGGGTACGCTACCTTTCCGAAATTTCAGAAAACAACCGCAGGTACGATGAATGGGCCGTGGAGCAGGAAGGGTTGGCGAGAAAGCTTTTTTCCATCCATCAAACTGTATTGCACTTGGGAGGAGCAGACCTACTAAATGAAGACGATGCTGCCGGAGGATCAGGCATTGTCCCTGCCCTTATCGAGCAGTTTGAAAAAGTAAAAAAAGAATTCCATCCTTACCTCTGGGACCTGCTTTTGGGTTGGGAAGAAAAGAAAAATAACTACACCGCTGACGAATATGTTTATCACGTTCGAGGCAAAGAAATAAGGGTGCCGACGAAAACCGAATCCCTTTCGGGCACTAAAATTCCACGGGTCATTTTGCCGAAATTCAAAGACTGGGGAGAGATCGTGAAATGGTCGTTGCAGGAGAATGTACCTGGTGAATTTCCCTATACCGCTGGCGTTTTCCCATTCAAGAGAAAGGGCGAAGATCCTACCCGCATGTTTGCTGGCGAAGGTGGCCCTGAACGCACGAATCGCCGGTTTCATTACCTTAGTGCAGGTATGCCTGCCAGCCGCCTTTCCACGGCATTCGACAGCGTGACGCTTTATGGCGAAGACCCCGACCACCGCCCCGATATTTATGGTAAAATAGGCAATTCGGGCGTGAGCATCTGTTGCCTCGACGATGCCAAAAAACTTTATTCTGGCTTTGATCTTTGCGATCCCAAGACATCGGTCAGCATGACCATCAACGGGCCGGCTGCGACGATCTGTGCTTTCTTTATGAATGCAGCCATTGACCAGCAGTGCGAGTTGTATATCAAAGAGCACAATTTGGGACATTTGGTGGAAGCCAAATTGAAAGAACTGTTTGATAACCAGGGTGTGAACCGCCCTTCCTATTTTGGTGAAATACCAGAGGGGAACAAAGGCTTGGGTTTGATGTTATTGGGAGTGACTGGAGACCAAATTTTGCCAGCCGATGTTTACAATAAATTGAAAATCAAAGCATTGAGCGCCATTCGAGGTACTGTGCAGGCGGACATTCTAAAAGAAGACCAGGCGCAGAACACGTGCATTTTCAGTACGGAATTTTCACTCAAACTTATGGGCGATGTACAGGAGTTTTTCACACAAAACAACGTGCGGAATTTCTACTCTGTTTCCATCTCCGGATATCATATTGCTGAAGCTGGCGCAAACCCGATCACACAATTGGCGTTCACCCTCGCCAATGGTTTTACCTTTGTGGAATACTACTTGAGCCGGGGCATGAAAATCGATGATTTTGCCCGCAACCTTTCTTTCTTCTTCTCCAATGGCGTCGATCCAGAATATGCTGTTATTGGGCGGGTAGCTCGACGCATTTGGTCAAAAGCCATCAAGCATAAATACGGTGCCAACGAGCGTTCCCAAATGCTCAAGTACCACATCCAGACGAGTGGCCGCTCGTTGCACGCCCAGGAGATTGATTTCAACGACATCCGCACAACCCTGCAAGCACTGTACGCCATTTATGACAACTGTAACTCCCTGCACACCAATGCCTATGACGAGGCGATCACCACGCCGACCGAAGAAAGTGTGCGCCGTGCCGTGGCCATCCAAATGATTATTAATCATGAGCTTGGAATGGCAAAAAATGAAAACCCGTTACAAGGTGCGTTCATCATCGAGGAACTGACCGACCTGGTGGAAGCAGCTGTCCTATCTGAGTTTGACCGCATCACCGAACGGGGTGGCGTACTGGGTGCGATGGAGACCATGTACCAGCGGGGAAAAATACAGGAGGAGAGCCTTTATTACGAGCACCAAAAGCACACTGGTGAATATCCGATTATCGGTGTGAATACTTTCCTCTCGAAAAGTGGTTCGCCCACAATAATCCCGAAGGAGGTCATCCGCTCGACCGAGGAGGAGAAAATGGCGCAGATCGCTACCCGCGACAATTTGCACAAAGCGAATGGTGAAAAAACGACGGCTGTACTGAAACGTTTGCAGGAATCGGCGCTGCACAATGAGAATATTTTTTCTGCTTTGATGGAAACCGTAAAAACTTGTTCACTGGGGCAGATTACAAATGCGTTGTTTGATGTGGGGGGGCAGTACCGGAGGAATATGTAAATTTGGTTTATCTTGCAACAAAAATATAACATGCAAAAACTTGTCATAAATTCACAATTCATGGGGGTCAGGCCCTGCGAAATAGAACTTAGGAAATTCATGCTTCTTATTGGTGAGCAAGCAAGTGGTAAGAGTACAATTGCCAAATTAATTTATTTTTTTCAGACATTACCAGATGCTTTGTATGAAAATGCTTTACTATCTCTCGCAAAAGGACAAACTAACTTTGAATTTGTGAAACATATAAATTTGATTGCACGTGATAAGTTTTTAGAAACTTTTGGTCCAACAGCAAGAGCTGATTATTTTGAAGTTTATTTTCATTACGATGATTCTTCTTTTTTAAAGATATATCAAGGAAAGGATAGGTTGACGTATGCTATATTTGAAGATCATTTTGGGCAAAGTGTTGGCGAACAGATCATTAAATTTTTCAATGCTCCTCGTTGGTCGGAAACTGAAAGGTCTGACGAAATATTTCTGCGGCAAGAATTTAAGAGAAATCTGTACAGCGTTTTTTGCCGTAATAATAGCGACATTACCTATGTTATCGCAGAAAGAAATACAGTTGTTGCATATCCTAGTATTTTCGAGGAAATTGTAAGTAGTGAAATCGAAAAATTAGTTGAAGATGAGGTTAAAGAGCAAGATTTTGAAAAGAGGCAACGGCGAGGCAATGAAAAACTTTTAATGGAATTTGTTAAATGGTCAAAAGGTGTCAGAGAAAATTTTAGAAATAATGGACGTACATTCAGAACCGCTGCTATATATTTACTGAATCGAGATATTTTGTATAAGTTAAATCAAATAGCCGAAAGTATCCTTAAAGGAAAATATAGAAGTGATGATTATGGAGAACAGATTGAATTAAAAGAAAGTGGTTTAAGGATTTCAATAAAAGACGCTTCTTCTGGCCAGCAAGAAGTTCTGAGGATAATCCAAGGCCTATTCCTTGCTATTGGACTTAGAAACCGAAAAGAATTCCTGATCGTCGAAGAGCCCGAAGCACATCTTTTCCCAATTGCCCAAAAACACCTCATCAATGCATTTGCGCTATTTTTGAATACTATACCCGAAGGAAAGCTTATCATCACAACTCATAGTCCATATATTTTAGCATGTATAAATATTTTATTAATGGCCAATTTTACTTCTCAGCAAGATGGAGAGGTATTAAGGAATCGTGTCAATGATAAGATTTCTGCTGATTTTTGGTTAAACCCTGAAAATTTTAATGCCTATGCCTTAGGTGGTAAAAAATACTGTGTTGACATAAAAGACGAAGCCACAGGATTGATTAGTCAAAATTACCTTGACACTATTTCTGAACAATTGGGCATCGAGTTCAGCCAATTATATGACCTTTTAACCCAACCTGCCGAATGAACACATATAAGGCCAACAGCGAATTGCTGAACGTACTCTTGCAAGGCCGTCAATACTCACTCAAAGAACAAAATGAGCAAGCCATCTGGATCAATGATATTGCCCAAGTCAATGCCAGATTGGAAATTGAAATTTCTATTGAGGAGCGGGAAGGCTGGTTAAAAATGTCAAAAGGGGCCGATGAAGGAACATTTGGCTTTCTTCAGCTTGACGGCACAAATGGTGTTTTCAGAATTGCTTCTCCGCCAGTCGCTGATACAGCGAGGTTTTCTTTTGAGAAAGTATATGGATATGACGAAGAAAAAAAAATTCCAAAGACAAAAACCGTAACAGCGGGTTCATGCGACTGTTTGTTCCTGAAAACCAAATGGCATTTCTTTGAATTTAAAACAGGTACAACGACTAGAAACAATGCACAGGCCAATGAAAACCGGAAAAAGGCTGAATTGCAATTGGGAAGGACATTGACATTTTTCAAAGAACGTGCAGCCAGTCAAAACATACCATTCAACGCTGCTTGCGAATGTGTTTTAGTGACTAACCCATCTTTTCCAAAAATAAAAGCGGCAAATATCAACCAAGCAATTCGCTTTTTTGGGGAATTTGATGCGCGGCTAACAGAGGTGCAAACAAATCAGATTTATCAAATTTACTAAGCCCGTCACTCCATCATCGCCACCACCCTTGCCGGAGCAGCCGAAGCCCCCACGATCTTCAACGGAAAAACGGCAACCTTAAACCCCGAATATGGCAGGGCATCCAGATTCGTCAGTTGCTCGATATGGCAGTATTCCTTATCCCGGCCCACCAAATGGGCCTCCCAAAACAACTCAGAGTTGTTCGTTTCTTTTGCCTTTTTGATCAAATAAGGCAGCGGTAAATCCCAGCCCCATTGGTCGATTCCCATTACTTTCACCCCCTGGTCGATCAGCCAGTGGGTGGCCTCGGCGCTCATGCCCGTCCCTTTCTTGAAAAAGTCTTTTGTGCCCATGTGTTTGTCCCGGCCAGTTTTGATCAGCACGATCATGCCTGGGCTGATTTCGAGGTTCTGGTCTTTCAAAAATTGCTTAATGTCGGCAGCGGTGATGGCCTCGAAATCGGGTTTGTGTTTCATGTCAATGACGATGCCGTCGCCAAAGCACCAATCCAACGGCACTTCATCAATAGTTTTGGCTGGCTTTCCGTCGCAAGTGGGGGAATAGTGCCAGGGGGCGTCAATGTGGGTGGTCGAATGCACGCCCAATTTTTGGATGCTGTCGTCGGCCCAGCCGACAAATCCTTTTGGGAACAGGCGGAACGGTAGGCCAAAAATCCGCAATAACCATTTTGCTTTGCGATGAGGTTTGTGTTTTATTTTCACCTTCATAAAAAAAGGGTCGCCGGAGTTGTACTGGATTGGTTTGGACAGGTCTATAATTTTCATCATGTTTGGATTTTATTTAGTGGCTCAAGGTAGGAGAAGTTGAAACAATGACCAACCCCTCCATAGAACTTTTTCCTTTTTACATTGTCCTTTTTACTTTCCATAAACAACCAATATGCATTTAACAGAAATAAATATATTTCCCATAAAATCAATGGGCGGTATTAGCTTGAAGGAAGCTTTGGTGTTGCCAGCGGGGCTGCAATATGACCGCCGTTGGATGCTGCTCAACGAGGATGGCAGATTTATGACCCAGCGTCATTTACCAGAAATGGCCAGAATAAAATTTCAATGGAAAGGAAATGGTTTTCAAACAACTTTCAAAGGTGGGAATTTTGAAACCATTGAAATACCTTTTGAAGTACCGGATGTAGAAGCTGTTACTGGGCAGGTTTGGGATGATCAAGTTTTGGTCAAGGAAATGTCGGGTAATTTAAGTGGGTGGTTCAGTGAGGTGTTAAAAACCAAATGCCGATTGGTACGTATCGTGGAAAATGCCGTGCGGCATAGCCTGAAAGGCAAGCCAGACAAAATATCCAGCTTCGCCGATATTACACCTTTTTTAATTATCGGGGAGGCTTCTTTAGAAGATTTAAATAGCCGAATGGAAATACCGATCTCAATGAGCAGGTTTAGGTCGAATTTTGTTTTTTCTGGAGGCGAGCCTTACGATGAAGACAATTGGGACACATTTAATATTGGTAATATTAATTTCAAAAAATATAAAAAATGTGGGCGCTGCAAAGTCACAACCATCGATCAGGAGTCAGGTATTAAAATGGGAGATGAACCATTGAATACTTTAAGTAAATACCGCAAGGAAGAAAAGCAAATGAATTTTGGATTAAGGGCTTTTTTAAATGAAAATAACATTGGGGATATTGTGAAAATAAATGATGAAATAAAAACTGGAAATTAGAAATTAAGAAATTGGCTTTTACCAATTTTACACTGGAGCAAATTAGTGATTAAAATTTCCAATTTTCAAATAATTTCTAATGAGTAAAAAATACAAAACATATAACATCCACTGTGGAAAATGTGGCGAATATGTTTTGACCTATCATAAACATGGTGCGGGAAAAGGGATACTGCGCCTTTATTTTTCTAATATATATTCCCCAGAAAAATTGATTAAAGAATTAAAGGCTGGGTTTTCTAAAATAAAAGAAGCGCCAAATTTATTATGCCCCGAATGTGAGGAATTATTGGGTGTGCCCGCCATTAGTAAAGGACAGGAATGGGTGTACCGAATGCGGCAGGGATATTTTCATCGGAAATTGCAAAAATGAATAAAGAATGAAAGCTTCTAAATAAAGTCAATTTGTTTCACCACATTTGTAAAAATATCAAACAATGGAAAAAATTAATGTTTTATTCTTCTCCCTTTTCATGCTTACAGTTTATTGTTGTGGGAATTCAACCATAGAAGAAAAGCCAGCTGTTGCCAATTATTCTATTACTGGAATCGTGTTGAATCCTGGCGAAAATGGAATAGTTGTCCTCTCCACTTTCGATCCTGTGTCACAAGAAAAAAATACTTTGGATACAGCAACGATTGGTGCGGACAATAAATATGTCCTGGAATATAACTTCACAGAACCAGACCTTTTCCGATTGGATTTTCCTGGCCGTCAAAGTGTAATGTTGGCTATTGATGAAGGGCAGAACATGGTCGAGGTAAATGTGGAAGGTGAGCGAAATGGTCAGATTGAAATTAAAGGGTCGGAGGATAGTGAAAAACTCCTGGGGTACGATAAATTCAGGGCTGAATCAAACCAACGTTTAATTCGGCCAACATATGATGCCATGAGGGAAGCGGCTAAAGTTGCAGGTGACAATCCGGAAGAAGAAATAAAAGCGGTGGAGGCTTATGTCGAGGCCAGTAAGGCGCACCGCAAAGAACTGATTGATTATACCGAAAAACATATAGGCACTTCCGTTGCGCTGTTCGGTACGGTGCTCCGATGGACGGGTGACGACGAAGTAGAAAAGTTAGATAAATTGGTCACGGCTTTTAAAGCTGCACATCCCGGTTTGAAAATGACCAAAGTAATGGAAGAAAAAGTGGCTCGATATAAAAAAGTAACGATAGGTGTTGTCGCCCCTGCCATTGCGGAAAATGATACAATAGGAAATTTGCTCGACCTGGCCGATGCCAAAGGGAAAGTTACGCTGATTGATTTTTGGGCATCGTGGTGTGGCCCGTGCCTGCGGCAAATACCTGATTTAAAAGATGCTTATGCCAATTACCACGAAAAAGGTTTTGAAATATTTGGCGTGTCCGTTGATTCAAAAGCAGAAAAATGGAAATCGTCCATAATTAAATATGAAATGAACTGGCCTAATGTTTCAAATTTAAAAGGCTGGGGTTCGGAAGCAGCGGCTTCTTATAATGTAACATTTATTCCATTTAATGTATTGGTTGATGAAGATGGAAAAATAATTGCAAAAAATTTGCACAGCAAAGAACTGCAAGGAAAACTAGCAGAATTATTGGATTGATTTCATTTTTTGATATGACTAATTCATTATTTGTACTTGCGGTATTGTGCCTGATTGTTGTGCTTACTGAATGGCTTGTCCGCCGTACTTTTTTAAAGCATTTCGGAACTGCTTTATTGGTAATAATTATTACAGCAATAATTTCAAATATTGGAATTTTGCCTGCGGGGTCATCTGCAATTGATCCTGTACCTGTATATGATGGTATATTTTCTTACCTCGCACCGATTTCTATTTTTTGGCTGTTATTGCGGGTCAATTTAAGAGATGTATTAAAGGCGGGCCTGCCATTGGTCGCGTTATTTATTATTGGCTCTTTGGGAACGACATTCGGCGTTGTCCTTGGCATGGGTTTAATTAACGGTGAGGAGAACATAGGAGAAAATTACGCGGCAATAGGAGGTATGTTTGCTGGAACTTATACAGGAGGAAGTATCAATTTCAATGCAGTAGCGCTGCATTATAATATAGTGAAAGAGGGTCTTTTGTATAGTGGTGCTGTTGCTGTGGATAATATCATAACCGCTATTTGGATGGTGGCGACATTGGCCTTTCCACGTCTGCTTTCGCGTTTTTGGACGAAGAAAAAAACACTCGAAAATAAAAACAATGGACCTTTGACCGGTATTGAAGAAGATACTGAAAACCTTCACCCAATTGATCTGGGAATGGTGTTGGCGATGGGGATCGGGGCACTTTACATTTCCAATATTTTGGCAGAAATGACTGCCGTCCCTTCCATCATTATCATTACGGTTATCGCATTGGTTATTGCGCAAGTGCCCGCCGCGAAAAAGATAAAGGGGGCGCAGGTGCTCGGCATGTTTTCCGTTTATTTATTCCTGGCGGTGATCGGGGCATTTTGCGACGTGCAAGCATTAGGGCAATTGGGATCACTTGGGGTTGTATTGTTTGTCATGGCCACCACCGCAGTTGTGATCCACGGCCTTTTGACATATGGTGCTGCGCGGGTCATGAAAATGGATTTGGAGATGGCATCAGTTGTTTCACAGGCAAATATCGGTGGCGGTACATCGGCGTTGGCATTGGCCCGAAGCCTCGGACGGCAAGACTTGGTACTGCCAGCTGTGCTGCTGGGCTCACTTGGAAATGCACTTGGAACATTTTTAGGATTTTGGTTGGCAGAACAAGTGTTGCCATGGATGGTGGGATAGGAGGAATTAAAATTAAAATTAAAATAGAAATGAAAATGAAATTCTCTACCGTGCACTTTTTTGAATTTTACCAAATGTCGCCGATCGGACCGCCGCTTAGGCGATCCGACCGATCTTTGGAATAGATGGCCGCAGAAATAAACGGTGTATCCGTTCTAAATTGTTCGATCGGATCGGCTAGACGCCGGTCCGATCGGGCAGCGCCAAGTAATTTGTCAATTGAGTCTACTTGAATTGATTAAATTTAAAAAGTGTGCGGTAGAGAGAAATGAAAATGAAAAGACATGGATTTATTGTGAAATCTAAATCTCAACGGCGCCCTTTTCATTTTCATTTCAATTTTCATTAAGCCGCTCTTATGTATTTTTGCCAAAAATTAACTTGATGAGATATATCCTGCTTTTTTTCCTTTTCCCCTTTTTCGGAACCATCCTTAAAGCCCAGCACCAAGATGTCTTTCCCGGTGTGACCGGCGACGATTTGTTGGAGAATCTGGTCGATTCATACAAATCTAATATCCCCCTTGGGCAGGCCAGTGCAAGGGATACGTTGTTCGGAGTTGTGTACAATGAAAATGACAGCCTGACATGTGTTTATACAGGTTACAAAATATGGCTCGACCCTGCTGAAGATCCTACTGTGGAAGCATTTAGCAAAGGAGTCAACACGGAACACACTTATCCAAAAAGCAATGGCGCAGGAGGTTTGGGGGAAGGCGACATGCATCACCTGTATGCTACGCGGGCAGAGGTGAACGGTGACAGGGGGAACCTGCCCTTTGGCGAAATACCCGATAGCGAAACCCAATCCTGGTATTACCTCGATCAGGAACAGTCATCCATCCCTTCTTCTAACATTGACCTGTACAGCGAGCGGAGAGGTGGGTTTTTTGAGCCACCCGAAGCACACAAAGGCAATGTGGCCCGGGCCATGATGTACTTTTATACCATGTACAAAGAGGAGGCAGATTTGGCCAACCCCATTTTTTTTGAAACCCAGCGGCAAACTTTTTGCCAATGGCATTTCCTCGATCCAGTTGACCCGACAGAATGGAGTCGTACCTGGAAAATAGCAGAACACCAGAACGGCAAACCCAATCCCTTTGTGCTGGATTGTACTTTGCCAGAGCGATCCTATTGCGAGGATTTTGGGCAGAACTGTACCCCGAATGCCACATCTCAAATTGATGAAGGAATTCTTTTTTCGTTAAATACCATTACGCCAAACCCCATGCATGAGGGAGCGACTTTCTGTTATTCATTGGGTAGAACAGGCGATGTGACTTTGGAAATTATTGACTTGAAAGGTGTAAAACTTTGCGCAATAAATATTGGCCAGCAAGCTGCTGGAGAGCATTCGTTTTATTGGAAAAATAAAAATGAGGTTGCAGTTGGTACAGTGATTTGTAGGCTTGTTTTAAAAATGAAAGACCGAGAATTGGTTGTCTCCAAAAAAGCAATAATTTATTAAAGGGAGGGAAAAATCACGCACCCCTTTCCAAAAGGGTGGGAATTAAATTCCCACCCTTTTGGAAAGGGGTCAACGTTTTTTATTTCAATTCAAAATTTCCTAAGCCAGATAAGTACCCTTTATTATAGATTTCAACATTGTACTTGCCTTTTTGGAAAGAGGTGTTTGGCTTCCAATTGAAACACAATTGTGTTTCGTCGTTGGCATAATCATATTCAGCTACTTGGGTAAAAGGTATCTGCTCGCCTGTGTTGTTATTGAAAATCTCACCGCTTCCGAGTTCCTCGACTGCCAATGTTTCTCCTGTTGGGTTGATGATGCGGATAAAAAATTCCTCATTGTCAGGCTTCACTATGTCGTTTACGATAGTAGTGAAACAGACCTTTAGTTGATCGGTTTTTTTAGCTGCTTTCTGGTCGGCGGTCTTGCCATTTTTCCGAACTTTCTGAGGGGTGATGCGCACTCCTTTTACCTGTACCACGGAACCAATTTCGACCGATTTGCTCAATCGTTCTTTGTCGTTGACCAGTTGTGCCTTGGCAATGGCAAGTTGTTCATTTTCGCCGAGCTTGGCCTGTAAAGAATAGTTCAGGCTGTCACGAGCATCTTTGAGCAAGCTGTTTTCTTGTGAAAGGAATTCTTGGTCTGCCCCCAACTGCTCAATATCGGCAATGAACCCCGCCAATCTTGCCTTCAGGTTCTTGATTTCAGCGCGGGCTGCGTCGTATTGACGTTTGTCGCGGAGCAGTCCTGAAATTTGGTTTTTCTGCGACTGGATCTCCATCTTTTGCTGGTCGATCAATGCGTTGATCTGCTCATTGTCGCCTTTTAAGTTATCGAGTTCTGCGATGGCTCCATTGAATTTCTTTTCAAGTTCCGAGCGCAAGTTTTCTGCTTCCTGCAACTCAGCGACCTTTTGTTCGAGTGCCCGTGTAGCGCTCATGCTGTTATAGGTTAGCCATGCCACGACAACAAGCAATAAAAAACCAACCGCCACAATAATGGGCTGCAAGTTGTTTTTTGGTTTTCTGGGCGGAATTTGAGATGTGCTTGGGATGGCCGATTGTTGTGCTCCGCTTTTTTTTGGATCATTAGTAGGAATCATAGATGTTTGTTTTAATTCTCCTGAACCGTAAACATTTGGGAATGCTGTTCAGAAGTGCCTGGTTTTTAAGTGATTAGCGGTTTCGGTTATGTAAAGGTGGCCGCTAAAAAGAATGTTCGATAAGGAGGGTTAAAGGTAATGGTTTTTTATGAACCCCTTTGTTTAGAGGTTTGAATAAATGTTTGAAATACAGTGTTTTATAAAACCACCTTCTTCGATACTTGAGGAATAAAATTATTTGAAAAATTAACTTCCTGGATAGCATCGCCGCTTTATTTCTTACTTTTGCCAACCTTTTTTCAAAACAACAATTCTATGTTCACGATAAACATCTACCTGCGTTTTGCCTTGATTGGCTTGTGCCTTATTGGAGGCACGATCATGGCTTTTTTCCTTGGCTTTTGGTATTCCTTTCCTGTATTGCTTGCTGGCCTTGTTTTATTGGGTGGGTATGTCCTTCTGGGTACTGTACAATCCTCCGCTGTTTTTATGCAGGACACCGATTTCATCGGTGCTGAAAAGCGCTTGGATCTCACTCTGAATCCAAAATGGCTTTATGTTTCCAACCGCGCTTATTACTATATAATGAAAGGAACGATCGCCCAAGGGTTGGGGCGGAACGAAGAAGCAGAAAAATGGCTCAAATATGCACAAACCCTCAAGCTCCCTACGGACAACGAAAAGGCTGCCGTGCAATTGCAATTGGCAGGTGCTGCTGCGCAAAAAGACCGCTGGAACCAGGTCAAATTGTACATCAAAGAAATAAAACAACTGAATGTGACCGAACAGACTCTCAAAGATCAGGTCAAACAATTTGAAAAAGCGATCAAGGACAGCGGACAGTTACGGGCTGCCCGCCGCATGGGCCAAATGCCAAAGGGTGGCATGCCGATGAAGCCAGGGGGCAAGCGCAGGAGGCCGAAGATGAAGTGAGGGTTTTTGAGTGATGAGTGGGGCTTCTAAAGTTCAACCCCCTAATTCGCATTATTTATATTTCAGGCCGAAGCCAAATTCAAATAGCGGTGCTTCACTATCGTAAGGAACATCTGTCTTTTGATTCCTGACAGCTTCCATTGATGAAGGCATCTCAAATGGTAATTTCCCTTTTGGTGCTGCATTGCCAAACAGTACCTCACAAACAGATTTATCACTTGCGCCAAAATCCGCAATCAGTACTTTAGACTTATCGGCAATTTCGGGAATGACAGCAGGACGGTCTAAATATATATCCACAATGGTCGGAACAGTATTTAGCAAATTCAAGATTTTATCCTTTACATTTCCTTTGAAATCTAAATCTCCATGATGAAATCCTTTCGCAAATTGATTATTGGTCTCAACCGGATACCAAGGTGTATCTATTCTTATAATTGCTAAATCGGCTTCTTGTGGCGTTTTTACCAGAGTGGCATAATTTGCGACAATAGAGCTGTCCATATTTTCTACATAGACTTTCAGTTTGTTTTTTTCAAGAGGAAGCAAGCCGTCTTCATTTTTAAGCAAGGTCATTGCAATTTGCTGGCTGTTTTCACCAAGTTGGCGGGATTTTTCATTTCCAACTATTTCCCCGATTTTGCTTTCGTCCACAAATGGATTGTCAAAAAGCCCTAATTGAAATTTTTGCCTCAACAACCTTTTTATTGAAATATCAATGCGGTCTTCGGAGACCTTTCCTTCCTCGACCAGGCGGACAACCAATTCTGGACGATTTTCTCCACCAAATTGGTCACAACCTGCCTCTATTACTTTCATCACTCTTTCAGCTTCACTTAAATGCTCTGCCCCCCAGGCTCTTGCTGGCCAAACCACATCGGGTCCCAATGGGAGGTCTGTGATCAAGCCCCAATCTGTGCAGACCACCCCATCGTATTTATAGTGCCCGCGCAATAGATCTGTGATTATCTTCTTGTTGTAGGCCATCGCAACTTCTTCTCCTGTTTGACCTGTCGGCACGCCATAATAGGGCATAATTGCTGCAGTCCCAACCTCAAATGCAGCTTCAAATGGAATCAGGTGATAGTCGAAATTATCGCCAGGATAAACCTGACCTTTCTGAAATTCAAAATGTGGATCCAGCCCTTCCTTTTGAGGGCCTCCGCCTGGAAAATGTTTGGTCATACAAGCTATGCTTTCCTCAGTGAGTTCACCTCCCTGCATACCTTCGATATATGCTTTTACCAAGTTAGCGGTGAGTTGTGCATCTTCCCCGAAAGTTCCGCTAATCCTTGACCAGCGAGGCTCTGTAGCAAGGTCTATTTGTGGGTGCAATGCCTCCCGTATTCCAATGGCCAAATATTCTTGGCGCACTATTTCGGCAAATTCTTTTACTAATTTTTCGTCCCCAATAGCTGCCAGCCCAAGTGTTTCACAAAACTGGGAAAACCCTTTGGCCGCTAAGGAAAAAATATTTTTACTGAAATGATGGCGCGGGTCAGAGGCTATGGTAATGGGAATTCCCAATCGGGTCTGCTCGGCGTACAGTTGCAATTTATTGTACCATTTTGCAAATATTACCGGATCTCCAGGAATGCTCCAAATATTGAAATGAGCCATCTTAAGATTTGAAATATTATCAATGGCTGTAGGCATTCTTGCTGCGGGGCCGCTCCCCCCTTCTTTTTTTTCGAGCGAAGCATCTTCATTTACTGCTGCACCATTAATAAACATCATCCCTGCTTTTTCTTCCAGTGTCATTTGGCTGAGCAAATCTTCAATCCTTGCCTCAATAGGTTGATTGATATCTTCGTAAATGTCCAATTGGCCGTCACTGTTTAAATCTCGAAAGACTTTCCCGTCAATCTCGGATTTGATTTTAGTTTTTTCTAAAACTATTTGAGAGATTGCCTTTTTTTCAGTACCCACATTTGAATCCTGACAACTTACCATCAATAATAAAATAAAGAATAATTGGATTTTTATAATTTTCATGTGTTTGAATTATTGATTTAAAAATAAAGGATTTGATTTCCGTAAAACAACTATTGGTATCGCCATTGCCTTTGTCGTTGCAAGTTTGGCGCAGCGTAACTTAACCTTCAATTCTCCATATACACCTGCCTTAGCACCCGCTCCATTTCTTTTTTAATAGTACCTGTTTTGGTCGTGAAATTATTGTGCATAAAGCTGAATATCAGTAGCTTGCCCTGGCTGGTGAGCAGGTAACCACTCAGGCAGTGGTTGTTGCGCAGGGTGCCTGTTTTTGCAAAAATATAAGGACTGCCCCCATTGCGGTAATATTTTTCAATGGTGCCCGACACACCTCCAGCCGGAAAGATATTCAACAGGCGTTGCCTTGGTATTTTCTTGTAAATTTTATCCAAAATGCCAACTAGGCTCCGCGGTGTTATCAAGTTGTACCTTGACAAGCCCGAGCCATCTACCCATTTTGGTTCGTCAGGCAAATCGGAGAGGAGCGAGTCAATTGAAAAATTGATTACTTGCTCGGTATTCATGTTTCCAAATTTTTGCCCAGAACAAAGCAGCATCAATTGTTCGGCAATGAAATTGTCGCTTTCCTGCATCATCAGCCGGTATAGGCTATCGGCTTTGAGGCTGTACAAAATACCTGCATCGGGTGGCGGCATCATCTTTTCATCCAACAAATGGACGGGGCGGTGCAACGTGTCCGATAATATTTTAATCAAAAATTCAGGCGTGGCACGGAAAGGGGCATGCCAGTCGAAATGGCCTCCCCCTGCTGCATAGTTGTTGTAATAAAACTGGTTATCGAATTCTGCCCTCCCTATGTAGTCATCATCTTGTAGGGATGATTCGTGGAAAAGGTAGTTTTCCAAGAAAGCAGGAGCCACTTTCATGCCCTCGGTGGTATCGTTTTGCACGAAATGAGCCGCATTGCCGTAAACCGGAAAAGGTGATTTTTCGGGCTGGTAGGAATAAGGATAGTCGCTCCACATCCATCCTTCTCCATAACGGGCGTCATTAAAATTGGCCGGACAGAAAAGCAGTGCTTCCGGCCTGTTTTTCAAAAAATCAAATACCTTATTGCTTTGGGTCAAATGTGGGTTGAGGAAAGAAGGATCGCCCGTGCCCCAAAAGATCATCAGATCGCCTTGCTTTTTGTATTGGATGGCAGGGATGGAGTCCCCCAACAAATGCAGACTGGTGAAAAAAGTCAGGATTTTGGTGTTGGAGGCGGGCGTAAAATATTTATCCGAATTGTACTCGTAAATCATTTTCCCCTCCTCAGGATCGTACAATGCAAATCCTGTAAAACTCTTGCTGAAAATGCTAGAGCGCTCCAAATGCAGGTCAGATGCAGCTGTAAATGGAAGGGATGTCATCGTTTGTTGCCGTTGCCTTTTCCTTTTTTGGGCAGTGGCTTCGCTGGGCAACAAAAGCAGGGTTACGATTAAAATAGCAAGAAACCTCATGGGTAGTGAATTAGGGACGGTTAAAAAAATCATGGCGGGCAATTGCCACTTCATGATGCTTTTTGCGGAAAGATAGGAAATGGTTTTTGGTTCTTTGTTTTTAAAACTCCCAACCATTTCTGAGTATGACAGGAATTTATGGGAGTGTCCAAAAATGGACAGGGAATGTTCAACCTCGTACGAATAGGAGAAATAGAATGAACGTAAATATTGTATAAAAAACTGAAAACCAGTAATTTACACCTATGGCACACCCATTGATAAAACCAAAACGGATAAAAGATTGGAAGGAGTGGGGGTGGTTATAACTGCGCCCGCTCTTACTTTTTTAAGAGGTTAAGATGTAGTTTGCTTCTTTTTCAGCCACACCACTCCGATGATGCCGACCAAAAATATCAATACCGCTAACAATTCTGCCTGTGTTGGCTGAAAAGGCAGGAAGTCATATTTCACATTTACCCGGATTTTTTCAATAAAAAAGCGCTCCACTCCATTCAAGATCAAATAGATGAAAAAGAGTGTGCCCGGAACGAAATTCTTTTTGCGGATGGCCCATAAAAAGCCACCGATCATGAACGACATGATGACTTCGTAAAATGGGGTTGGATAAACTTTGTCTGCAATGAAATGGCAATAACGGATGCCGCAGGCTTCGGCACAACGATTCTCAATTGGGTAACCCCTTGAGCTGGAGAATACCTCCGAATTACAGCCTTCTACCAAACCCCCTGCCATCTCAATGAACCCATCAGCGGTGTTGGCATTGTTCACATTATTTGGGAAATCATAAGACCACATCCAGTCAGGCAAAAACCACCAGTCGGGCATTGCCTCAGCTACGATGCCCCAGTCTCCATCACCTGCCAATTGGCAGCCAATGCGGCCAACACCATAAGCTAAAATAAGTGCTGGAGCCACTGCGTCAAGTGTGGGCCAGAAGGGGATGTTGTGTTTTTTTGTGTACCATGTGCAAGCAAGATAGCCACCTATCAGACCACCATAAATAGCCAGGCCGCTGCCCGAGAAAAAAGTACCAATTGGGTCGGCCATAAAACCTGAAGGTTCTTCTAAAATGGCAAATACCTTGGCTCCGAGGATGCCGCCGACTGCGGCCATCATGGTCAGGTCAGCGATGCGGTCGTGTGGGTAAACTTCCGTGATCTCTACTTTTGGCTTTGCCAATGCCTTCTTCTTTTTATCCCAGTAAATCAGCCCGGCAAATAAGACAGCAAGGACAACCCCTCCAAGTATGTTTCCTTTTGAGGAGAGCAAAACCCCAGCGGCATCTTGTTGGAATTCATCAAAATGTTGGTACATGTACAAGCCTTTGAAACCAACGATGAAACCAAAAATGGCATTGGAAACCAGTTCGCCCATTTTGGCAGGTTCACCACTTATTATTTTAACTTTGGCAGCTTGGTAAATGCCCAAGCCAGCTTTTCGTTTCAATTCCATGTAAAAGAACAAGGCTGCCGTGAGGAAGGCAAACATGAGCATGACCCCAAAGGTCTTGAAGATGGAAGTCCAGTTGTCTGGCTCCGTGCCAAAAAGATCGTGGAATAGGTAAGAAAGGTCTGGGTACATTATTTTTCGAAATTGGAAATCATATTTCCAAAAGCGGAGCTTTTCAAGAAAGCGTCGCTTTTAAGAGTTTAAACGATCCTTAGTGTTTTATTCTCTCAGAATGAACGCAAAGATAGAAAATGATGAAAGTCATTCACCATTTGTTAACCTTCAAGAAGACTGAATAATCCATGGTAGTGGATATTGATGAACGATGATTGATACGGCGCATCGTTCATCAATCATCAATAACTTATTCAGCTTCAGCTTCGGCAGTCGCTGCCTGAATATTAATGGATTCCAATTCCTTGTCGATAAAATAAAGGCTTTGAGGGCCATCGCCAATTAGGTTGATACGATCGAGTACATTTCGCATGAGGGCTTCTTCTTCGCGTTGTTCGTTCACGTACCATTGTAGGAAAGTTTGGGTAGAATAGTCATTTTCCTTTGACGCTAGTTCGATAAGGTTATTGATGCATTTGGTTACTTTCTGTTCGTGTGCATAAACTGTCTTGAATATTTCCTGTACCGATTTGAATTGGCGGGGTGGCTCCTGGATACCAGGTGTAAGGGCAAGGCCATCCACGTCGGCGAGGTATTCAAAAATCTTCATCATGTGCAGCCTTTCCTCGTCCGATTGTCGTATCAGGAATTGGTAACAGCCACTTAGGCCTTTATTGTCGCACCAAACGGCCATTGACAAATAAAGAAAGGATGCATATCCTTCCAGGCTGATTTGCTCGTTTAGCGCCGCTTCCATATTTTTTGAAATCATCATCCTTATTGCTTGTTTATTGAAAAATGCTGCAAGTTAGGGGTTGTTTTATTTTTTCACTTTTACTTTGGAGGTGTATTTAAATAAATGTGCATTTTTTTGTTACTGTTGCTTTTAAGCGAATGGCTCAGGCCATTTATGGTTCAGGCGTTGGTAGCAAGGTTTTGACCAGAAAAAGGGCATGTGGAAAACTCAAATCTAAAAGACCAATTTAAATAGCTAAATTTGCCCAACTCATTCATATTTTTAGATACAAATTAGGTAAACGAACATATGGGAATAGTAATCTCACTTTTAAACCATAAGGGAGGGGTTGGTAAAACAACCAGTGTTATCAACATAGGGGCCGCCATGGCCGTATTGGGAAAAAAGGTCTTACTGATCGACCTCGACCCCCAGGCAAACCTTTCCCTTTCTTTGGGCGTGCCTCGGCAGCCCAATACTATTTACGAGGCGCTGAGGGGAGAGTCGGAACTTGAGCCTTTCACAGTCAAGGAAGGGCTTGATATAGTCATGTCAACTTTGGATTTATCGGGCGCAGAAATGGAGCTTATCAATGAAGCGGGGAGGGAATATATCCTGCGGGAACTGTTTGAGCCGGTAAAAGAAGAATATGATTTCATTATTATCGACTGCCCACCATCGCTTGGCCTACTCACTTTGAACGCACTTGCTGCAAGCCGTTATGTGTATATACCATTGCAGACCCAATTCCTTGCATTGCAGGGCTTGGCCAAGATCAAGCAGGTGATCGACAAAGTGAGATTCCGCCTCAATAAGGAATTGGACATTGGAGGTGTTATTGCTACTATGTACGATAGTCGTAAAATCTTGAACCGTGACGTTGTGGAAACCATCAAAAAATACTTTGGCGAAAAGGTGTTTGAAACGATGATTCGTGATAATGTTGCCTTGGCTGAAGCACCAGCACAGCGCAAAGATATATTCCGTTATAACAAGAACAGTATTGGGGCAAAAGACTATATGAGCCTTTGCAAGGAAATATTGGAAAGAGTAGAAGTGCCGGTGTGACAATGGATTTAGACATTAGACAAATAGACGTTAGACAATAGATTTCAGACACTTGGTATAAATATTATTTCGTAAAACATTGATAGTCAAATATTCTCTCTAATTTCTAATTTCTAAAGACCAGTTTATAACCAACCCAGAAGAAATTGAGCAAGAAGAAATTTACCGATGGCCTTGAAAGTTTGTTCTCTACTGACACGAAAGGAGATGTCAGTGGCAAGGGGACTGCTTTCCTGAGAACGCCCTCTGATAAAAAGGATGGGAATACGCCTCAAAAGCGTTCTTCTTCGCGTAAAAATTTCACCACGGACCTCGATTCACTTTTGGAAGAGGCCCTACAAGAAAGTTTTGAAGAGAAGATGGCCGAAAGGGAAGCTGGGAAAAGCAGCGGAAAACCTCGATACCAAAATCCGACACGGAGGCCGATGACGGGTTTGGACGTATTGATCCGCCGCACAGTTGAATCTGGAGAAATAGAAGAAAACCACAAAGAAGGTACCAAGCGCCTTACCGTTACTTTTCACAAGAGTAAAATAGTGAAGTTGAAAAAAATTGCCCGTCTCGAAAAAGCTTATTTGAAAGATATTTTGGGCGGCTTGGTTGACGAGTATATTCAGCGCTACGAGCAGGAAAAAGGGAGCGTACAATAATCACCTGACCAAAGTCACCCCTCCATAGAACTCCTTCATTTTACCATCTTTAAATTTTACAACAGCCTTCCAAGCGAAAACCGCAGGGTTCATTGGCTTGTCCTCGAAATTGCCATTCCACCCAAAATGAGGATTGTTGGGCGGAAAGTCTGATTGATGAAAAACCTGGTTGCCCCACCGGTCAAAGATCATGAAGGAGGCCACTTCGTCCACATCTTTTCCAGCATAAAAAATAAGCAGGTCGTTCACATTGTCGCCATTTGGTGAGAAGCCAGTAGGTACATAAAATGGATGTTCTTCATTTACAATAACGGTTACATCATCCATTGCCCAACAGCCCGTTGTATCAAAAACCTTAATATGGTAAGTGGTGGTTTCTAGTGGGAAAACCAGTTGGTCGAGGCAAGAGGGGCATTCAACAGAATCGGGCAGGTTCGTCCAAATGATTGAATCCAGTTCGTTCAAATCGAGGTTGGTCTGTGCCTCCAGCTCGGCACTTTCACCCTGATTGATGTGAATATCATCTCCAAGTTCCACCAGCACTTCGTTGGAAAATAAAATGGAAACGGATGTTTCCCAATAACAGCCGTTGACATCTTCCACCAGCAGGTCGTAAGGCCCAGGATCGAGGTAACTGAACTGGGGGAAGGTGACAAAAATATCGTCATTCAATGAATATATATAAGGTGGAGTGCCGCCTAAAACGCTGTCAATGAAGATAGTTCCCTCAAAATCAATGCAGTCAGGATGATCGAAAGAAAGTAATACATCGTCGATGGGTATGGCATTGGCGGTCACGGTGGTGGTGTCCGAAGCGGTACAACCATTGTCCAATTTCCTTACGGTCAAATAATATTGTCCAGCCGCATCCACATCAGTAACAAGTGCATTCGGCGTAAAAATAGTGCCCGCTGTATTGGTTGTCCATTGATAGGTGACAGAATCGGTGGTCGAGCCTTCTCCTGAAACCAAGATCCGCAAATTATCGCAATCCAACTGACCGAGCGACGATGCCACAGCAGTTGGCTGGCTGATGTCCTGCGAGACAATAATGCTGCTGTCACCCTCGCAGCCATTGGTGGTGTCGGTGATGGTTACATTGT
This sequence comes from Saprospiraceae bacterium, assembly GCA_029263015.1. Taxonomy (GTDB): domain Bacteria; phylum Bacteroidota; class Bacteroidia; order Chitinophagales; family Saprospiraceae; genus UBA6168. The sequence continues at coordinate 101,342 of JAJCYI010000139.1, forward strand.
AAATTCCCTGCTGGTTGACAGTCGGGATTGGCGTGTTTTCATTCAAGATTGTGCCAGGGCCGCTCCAGGTGTATTCAAAAATGGGTTGATTGGTTGGTGGCAGTACCTCTATTTGAACGGACGTGGAATCACAGGTCAGTTCATTCGCTGGCATAACCTGCACAAAAGGGGCTTCGAGGTCTTCATCTACGAAAATGGTTTCTTCGTTGGTGCAACCTGTTCGGGTATGAGTTGCCAAAAGGATATAGGTGCCGCCGCTATCAATGGTCACGTTAGGTGAATTTGTTCCAAAAACAATATGGCCGTCTATTGTTGACCAAAAATAATCCACACTGTCAATCGGGGTGGAAGTGCTGCCGCTAAACACAAGCTGCTGTACATCGCAAGTGATGAGCGGGGTTTGCGAAGCGGTAATGTTGGCAATGGGTGAAATAGTGTCCAAACTGACCAAAACCGTGTCGGTGACCACGCAACCATTACTAGTGTCTGATACTTCCAAAATATACGTCCCGCTTGCATTTATCAATGGCAGCACGGAACTCGTATCGGATAAGATGCCAGGCCCCGTCCAATTGTAAATAATGTCTGCCCCAACCTGTGAACTTGTACCATCAAGGTTCATTTCAGTTCGGGTGCAGGTCAGTGTCGAATCAGGGCCAGCATCGGCAATGGGGATGTCCGCATCAACGGTAATATTAACAGAAGTGGTGTCTTTGCATTGGTTGAACTGGTCGGTTACGATCAGTTGATAATTTCCGGCAGAGTCAATGATAGGCACTGCTGTCATTTCACCAAATAGAAAATGCCCATCTAAGGTTGACCATTCAAAATCAAGTTGGCCATTGGGCGTTGAATTGTTGCCGTTGAGTTGCAATTGCAAGTTTTGGCAGTTGATCTCTTGGGCGCTACCCGCGTTGGCTACTGGTGGTGTTATCTCCTCAACCACTTCGATCGAAGCCATTGATGTACAATTATTTACCAAGTCCGTTACCGTTAGTTCATAAATGCCAGGGCAATTGACAGATGGTTGTAAAATGTCCGTTGCACTGGTGAAACAACCGTTTGTTGTGGACCAATCAAAAACCAGTACACCAGAACCTGCCTGAACAATTACTGCTTGGATAGTAAAAACGGTATCCACGCAAGTGTAAAAAAGGTCGTCCCCAACATTTACCTGGGGGAAAGCATCGTCTGCCGAAACCGTCGCCGTGTCGGTTGTACCGCACCCGTTCAGGGGGTTGGTGACGGTGAAATAATAATCCCCTGGGGCACAGGCATTGATGTCCTCCACATCGGGCGGGCTGCAAATGTCCCCTCCATCTGTTGTCCAAAGAAAGGACATGCCAGGCAGGCTGGTCGAGCCATTTAAAAGCACAGTGTTGGCTGCACAGGTGATTTGCTCGTCAGGGCCAGCATCGGCGTCTGGAAAATTCAAGTCAAGGCCTATTTCGGCGGAATCGATTGAAAAACAACCAGTTATCGTGTCGGTTACTAAAATTTCATAGATGCCTACGGCATCAATTTCGGGGGAGGTCGTCGTTTCACCATTCAAAATATTGCCGTTAGAGGTGCTCCAAAAATAGACGATACCAGCGCCAGGTTCAGAATTGGTCCCGTCCAATATTAATGTGTTATCAATACAGTTGAGGTCGTCGTCAGGCCCAGCATCAGCAACAGGCACAAAGCTGTTGTCAACAACATCGACATCACAGAATGTACTGAACACCGCTCCATTTGGATAGGTCCTCGAAACGGTCAGGCGATAAATGCCGCTTTGGTCAGCACAGGCCATCTCGGTCGTTTCACCTCCGCATAAATTACCCGTGAGGGCAGTCCAGAAATAAGAAATGTCGGTACCTTGCGATGAGCCAAAGGCATTAAGCGCTACGGTATCTGTATTACAATCCAGTACATCTGTTACCGTGGCAGCACAGTTTGGCTCACAATTGACTGGCGCAAAAACGGTTGCTGAGTCGGTCGCCGTGCAAAGGTTGTTTTCGTTCGTTACAGTGAAATAAAAAATGTCTTCGACATTGTTGGCATTGACAGTGGCAATGAGTGAGCTGCTGCCACCTAAAACAGTACCACCTGGCGATGACCATTCAAAAGAAAGGTTGCCACCAAGTGGGGTCACGGTGGCGGACAATACCGTATCTGTCGCTCCACATGCCATCTGTATATTATCCACTTCAATATTGGCGCTGACTTGGAAATCTTCTAACTGCACTTCCACATTGTCGAATGCGGTGCAGCCGTTCGATTGATCTCTCACGAACAATTCATAAGTTCCAGCCCCGAAAATTTCTACATTCAGTACATTTATTGACGAACAAAAAGAGCCTTCCAAGCTGGCCCATTCATACACGATATTTGGCCCCTGTGAAGAACCGCTCGCATCCAATTGGTAACAGGTGTCGAGTTCTGGGCAGTTCAATGTCAGCAAGAAATCCCCAGCATCGGCAATGGGCGGTGTGCTGTCCGAAAATATTTGCACGGTATCATAAGCCGTCAATCCGACGGCAAGATTGGTGATTGCAAGCACATAAGTACCTTCTGTCAAAACAGGGGCAGCCCAGTCAGAAACATTTTGTAAAATATTTCCAGGAATCAAAAACCACTCGTGAGAAAAATTGGGACCATCGCTCCCAGTCGCCAAAAGGGTATCCACGATGGGGTTGCAAAAGACCAAACCATCGGCACCCGCATCTACCAAGGGCATACAGGCGGCGGTGTCTAAAGTAACCAGGACTGTATCGAAACTAACGCAAGCGGTTTGAGTATCAGTCACTTCCAGCACATACATACCCATTGAATCCACAGCGGGTGAAATACTATTTTGACCCGAAACAAGAATGCCGTTCGTGGTTGTCCATTGATACAAAATATTGGCCCCAGCGTCAGAAAGCGAGCCATCCAAAATAGCTTGCCCGGTCGTGCAATCCAGCAAGGCATCTGGCCCTGCACTGGCAAAAGGCGGTGTTGAACCCTCTGTGACAATAACTTGTGCGGTGTCCTCACAAAAAGCAAAGTTCAGGATGAAATAAAAGGTGTCGGGATAATTTATTTCCGTCATTGTATTTCCAGAAATGACCTGTCCAGCAGCGTTTTGCCACTCAAAAAGAGAGAAGGGCTCGATGACAGAATTGCTTGCGTCGAGCGTGAAAACAGAATCTTGGCAATTTATTTCACCCAAAGAATCCACCACGTTGGCGGCGAGCGGAACGAGGTCGTCCACCACCACTGCTGAATCAATAGCTGTGCAGCCGCTCAGTACATCAGTGACGGTCAGGTAATAAATCCCAGCAGAATCAACAGTTGCAAACGGTTCGTCCGTGACAGAGGTGAACGAGCCGCCAAGTGTACTTGTCCATTCGTATATGATGTTGTTGCCGATGGAGCTTCCGATGCCGCCAATGTCTTCATTTATATTGGTGCAACTGATCGTGTCAGGCCCATTTCCCGCATCGGAAAATGGTTGAAATATGTATTCAAAAATTGTGACTGATGTTGTGTCCGAGCAACCATTCACTGTGTTTGAAATAACCAAAGAGATTGGCCCTGGTTGGGTCACGGTGGCAATGGGCGTGCCCTGCCCGCTTGCGATGTTCCCGACCCAAATAAAAGTGGTGTTTTGCGTATTCAATGAAACGCTCCCGTCTAGCACCACGGAATCGTTGATGCAAGTAAGCGAATCAGGGCCAGGGATGTCGATGATGGCCTGGGGTGTGAGAGAATCTACTGATACTTGAACAAAACTGGTGTCCTGGCAAGCATTGACTAGGTCAGTGACAATTAATTCATAAATACCTGGTTCATCGACTTCTGGTGTAGCGATGTTATTGGGAGATAAAATATTGCCGGGCATGGATGTCCAGAAGAAAGAAATATTTCCCGAAGGAGAAGAATTCGCACCATTTAAAAGTACCGTTGGTACGGTGCAGGAGAGAGTCGTATCCGAGCCTGCATTGGCGCTGGGCGAAACCATGTTTTGAAATATTTCTACCTGATCGGTATCCGTGCAACCGTTCTCCGTGTTTGTTATCAGCAATTCGTAAATACCTGGTTCTGTTATTGTTGTGATTGGTAAAAGGGTGTCAGAGACTGGGCCGGCCCATTGGTAGGTCAGGTTGGAACCACCAGTTGAATTGCTTGCATCCAATTGTACGGAAACGACTCCGCAGGTCAGCAAGTCGGGTGAAATGGCGGTGGCGACCGCAGTTGGCAGGTCAACATCTTCAATGACCATAACGGAGTCAATGGCACTACAGCCGAGGGCCGTTACCGTTACCCAATAAGTGCCAGGAGCATCAACACTAATACTTGCCGTGTTGTCTCCATTCGGGAAATTTCCAACATCGGTTGTCCACTGGTAACTCAATGTGCCAAGCGTGGTATTAGCATTGGCTGTTAAGGTTATTTCGGTAACGGTACAGGTCAACGTGTCTGGCGGAAGAATGGAAACATCCACTTCCATCACGGTCAAGTCCAAATGAACAATGCTGTCGCAGCCAAGTAAATTGGTAGTGAGCGTATCTGTCGAAATACCAGTATTGGCATAAGGCGTTAACCCCACCCAGACTGTATCGCCCAAACAAATGGTGTCGGTCAAACTTATTTCAATAGGCTGCAAAACGGTTAGGTCCAGCAGCACGGTGCTGTCGCAGCCAAAGCGGTTTTGCATCAGGATTTCATACATGCCAGAAAGGTCAAAAGTGTCTGTTCCTACCACATATTCTTCCTCCGTGCAAATGGTAACCACCGTCTCAGTTGTATCTGGATTGAGCACCGTCAGGGTTAGGTTAACAATGCTATCACAACCTCCAAAAGAAGTCAGTGTGTCTGCATAAATGCCTGTTGTGAAATAAGGTATTGAGCCTATGAAAACCGAATCGCCAACGCAAATGGTATCTACCAAATTGGCAGGAGGGGAGGGGGTGAAAATATTGACAATAATGCAATTCGTATCTATGTCCCCACAAAAATCGGGTACTGGCCCACTCAAGTTGTTGAAAATATCCACAGCAGAAATCATGCTGCCGATAGCAGGGATCTGCAATGAATCTTCCCACAAAAAAGACAGTCCACAGACCTGGTATGTTCCCAAAGGATAGGTACGCAAGTCGGTTAGGCTATCATAAGCGATCAGTGTTCCATTCTGGAAAATGGTATAACTATAAGCATATTCTGTGGGGTTCGGGACGACTGCACCATATAATGGTTCTGGTGTGAGCAGTAGCGCACTATCGCTCTCGCAGGCATTGATGTTTGGTTCAAAAGCAAGGTTGCCAGCATCTGCCTCACAGCAAAAAAGGCCCGATTGGTCGCACAGGATAATTTCAAAATCGAAGATGGTGCCGCCGTTGAACATGGCAGTGTTGTCCATTTCCAAACACCACTGGCCATTGGCCGGGCCGGAATTGAAGTCCTCCAAACAACCTGAAAATGGCAAATAAGTCCCAGTCATCATGGCATTGGGCCAGTTGCAATCAGAAGGGCAGTCATCAAAGATGCAAGGCAAGGCGCAGTTGTTGATGGTGTCGGGTTCACAAGTTTCGCCACAAGGCAGAAAGAGAATGTTCCAGGTGGAAATGGGTGTCCAATTATTGCAAAATCCTGTCGTGCCAGTCAATTGAACCTGTGTGCCGTTGGGGGCCGTCAGCGTCATATCAAGTCCCCCGATCTGGTCGTGTTCAAAATTGACTGATACGCCGCACACACCTTGCGCTGGGTTGGACAGGCTGTTGTTGAATGCATCCGTTATTTCATAACAGACTTGTGTAGTGCCACTTGGTGGAATTGTTATCGGGCAGTTTCCTTCGTCCGCGCAGCCACAGTTTTGCGCAGCGAGCGGCAAAACAAAAGTAGTGAGTGTGGCAAGTATAAGCAGCGGAATACGGCGCATGATGGGTTGTAATCAGTTCACGGGATGTCCCAGGTGTTAAAACTATGACAGGTCTTACCAGGAAAAAATGTTCGGCTTTAAGACATTAGATAATTAGACTGTAGATATTAGATGTTGAAAGGCTGGAAAGAAGCTTGGTTAGAGGTTTTCACAGCCTTTGTTTGATATACATTAAATAGTCTGGTCTGAATCTAATGTCTATTGTCTAACGGTCTAAAGTCTTATTTGATCGATCCTTAAACGGTCGAACAATAAATTTATTCAAAAGTAAGGGAAAAAAGGGAATGATACAGCGGGACGAATAGCGATATTGTTGATTTGTTTGCCGTTGAAGTAGCAATTCCCGCTATTTGGAAGGGGGATAGAAGAGAAGCAACGCTTTTTTTGAAATGTATTTGGATCGAGCGGCATAGCCGTCCGACCGCATTTCAGAGTTGGTGTGATCGGATGGCTATGCCGTCCGATCAATGTATTTTATGGCAGCTTAAATACCAGAAAGCAAGAAGCGACGCTTTTCTGAAAAGCGTCGCTTCTCTTCGTGGCAAAGTTTCGTGTACAATTTATTTTAAAACAGAAAACCCCGACCCCTGACTCCTCTCTCTTGACTCCCCCTAGACCTGCCTCAATTAAAATAATCTTTCATCTTATCGAAAAATCCCCGCTCGCCTTTGCCTGGGTCAGGTTTGAAGTTGGGCATCTCCCGCATCTTTTCCAGTAGTTCCTGTTCTTCGTTGGAGAGTTTTTTGGGCGTCCAAACATTCACATGGATCAGTTGGTCGCCATGGTCATAGCTTTGCACAGAAGGTAGCCCTTTACCTTTTAGGCGGAAAATTTTACCTGCCTGGGTGCCTGCGGGCACTTTAATTTTCACCCTGCCTTCGATGGTCGGAACTTCAATAGAAGTGCCCAATGCGGCATCGGCAAAGTTGATGAACAGTTCGTGGATAATGTTGAGGCCATCGCGTTGTAGGTGCTCGTGGGGTATTTCTTCGATGTTGATCAGCAGGTCGCCGGGAGGGCCACCTTTTGCCCCGGAATTCCCGTTGCCCGACATCGACAATTGCATGCCTTCAGCCACACCTGCGGGGATTTCTATTTCGATGGCTTCGTTTCCATACGAGAGGCCGCTGCCTTTACAGGTCGAGCAGCTTGCGGTTACCATTTCGCCAGATCCCTGGCATGTTGGACAGGTCGTAGTGGTCTGCATTTGTCCGAGGAAAGTATTTCGGATTTGCCTCACTGCCCCCGAACCACGGCAAGTGCTACAAGTAGCGACAGAATTTTTGTCTTTTGCACCACTGCCACCACAACTGTCACAAGTCCCTTGCTTTTTGACCTTTATTTTTTTCGTGACCCCTGAAGCGACTTCTTTCAGGGTTAGTTTAACCTTGATCCTGAGGTTGCTTCCGCGCTGTCCCCTCGCCCGGCCTCCTCCGCCGCCACCTCTTCCCCCTCGGAAAAACTCATCGAATGGACTACCGCCTCCGCCTCCGCCTCCAAAAATATCCCCAAACTGGGAGAAAATATCTTCCATGGTCATGCCACCTCTTCCACCAAATCCGCCACCGGCATTTGGATCAACCCCTGCATGGCCGTAACGGTCGTAGCGGGCACGTTTGTCCCCGTCGCTCAATACCTCATAAGCTTCGGCAGCTTCCTTGAATTTTCCTTCGGCGGCCTTATCGTCAGGATTGCGGTCAGGATGGTGCTTGAGCGCTAATTTACGGTAAGCCTTTTTCAAGGTAGTCTCATCTGAGTTTTTGGCTACACCCAATATTTCGTAATAATCTCTTTTGGTCATTGTTTCCATGTTGAATGGATAGTTGCTGAGGATTTAGATATTAGACTTTAGACAGTTAGATAAGATTCCGATTCTAAATATCTAACTGTCTAAAGTCTAATATCTAAATATCTAATTTCCAATTCCTAGTTATTTCCCTACCACGACTTTTGCATGGCGGATAATCTTATCATTTAAGCGATAGCCTTTTTCGATGGTATCGATCACTTTCCCTTTCATGTCCTTTGACGGGGCAGGTATTTCAGTGATGGCATCGTGAAATTCGGGGTCAAAAACTTCTCCGTTGGTTTCCATAGGTTCAAGACCTTTTTGCTTAAGCGTGGTGTAAAGTTTTTGATAAACCAACTCAGCTCCTTCACTCAGTCCGACACCTTCCCCATCTTCTCCAGCAGCGAATTTTTTGGCCCGGTCAAAATCATCAAGCACAGGGAGTAAGGCGGAAAGCGTATCTTGGGCAGCGGTTTTCATCCACTCCAATTTTTCGCGGATGGAGCGCTTCTTATAGTTGTCAAACTCAGCGACCAGGCGGATGTATTTTTCCTTCAGCTCACCAACTTGTTGTTTGAGTTCGACCGTTTCGTCAACGGGTTCGGTTTCTTCTTCTGAGGTCTCTTCCCCGGGAAGGTCTTCTGTCAATACTTCTTCGCTTGTTTCTTTCATATTATCATCAATAATTTCTTGCTCCTGTGTGGCAGCATTATCTTTCTTGGCCATGTTCCGAAGTTTTTTTAGCATATTTTTTCCAAATTCTTAATTCCTTAGGCCCACATGGGCTGTTCACCAAAAAGGGCATGACATCAATTTGTTTGCCATTGGGGATTTACGGTCAAAATGGCAGCTTTTTCAGGGGGTTGATTGACACAAAGACACGGCAGGAAAGTATGGCAGAGAAGTAGCCGATCATTTTAAGCATCGGGGAGTGCATTCCAGAAAGTGGAAAGTCCCTAAAAGTGATGTTAACTTACCCTTTTCTGATGATGCAGCATTGAATGGCCAAGTGTTCCTCGATCGGACCGGCGCTAGCCGATCCGATTGGCCAATTTGGGCAGGGTGACTGATTTCACAGGGCGCGCGGTCGGATCGCCTTGGCGGCGGTTCGATCGTGTACAGTCCGTTCAATCTAAAAAAAGTGTGCCGTAAAAGCCATTCACTCCCCCATGAAATTCCATGACATCGTGGCATATTTGGAAGCGGTAGGATCGCCTGCCATTTTTGCAAAATATTCCCGTCCTTTTGCCTTTTCATCTTTGTCGAAGTAGTATTTTCCGACAAACCAGTGTGCGGCGCTTTTTTTATAAAAATCTTCAGATTCCAATAGTTGCATCCATTTTTTGTTGGCAGCATCCATTTGACCCTTTTGGCGTAATGCCCATGCATAGTAAAACAGATAGGTTTCCCGATCTTCTGCATCGAGGTCAAAATGGCGGTTTTCAATTGCTTTAAAAATGCCAATGGCGGCATCGTACCGTTTGTTGAAGCAATAGGTTTCGGCAGCGTTGAAGGTTGGTAGGAACTCGTCCGTTTCTTTGAATTTCAGGTGGAGCAGTATTTTTATTGCGTCGCCGAGGTCTTTTTCAATGAGGGCCAGGTAGGTGTCCATGTCAAGGTTGAAGTCCTTGGCTGTCAATATTTTAGCAGTTTCCGCTTCGGTGGAGTCAGGATTTGATTGCAAAAATTTTTCAATCGGCTTTTTCCATTTTTTTTCGTTTCGGTAAAATTTTAAAACACCCTCATACAGCAGGCCTCCATTGCCAGGTAGCTGGCGGATCGCTCCCAATGCCGTATCGTAATTTCCCAAAAGTGAACTGAGGAAAAAACCATTGCCAAGGATCGTCTCATCACCATTCGCAAGTTTGATCGAGCGATTGATATAAGATTGGGCACTGTCCAACTGGCCAGCAAAAAAATACTCGCCCCCGATGTCGCTCAACAAGCCTATTTGCGCTGGAAAGAGGTTGGATATTTTTTTATAGACAGCGATGGCCCCGTCAATATCGCCACGTTCTTTCAAGTTGAGGGCATAGGTCGCCAGATGGTGGTGGAGGTCTTCCACATTCACTACTTTTTCTTTCACAACGGGCAAGTAGGTGAGCAGCTCGTCCCGCATCCCAGAGATGGCATATACCTGGCAAAGGCCGAGGTGCATGTCCTCCCTCGTGGGGTCGAGCGTGGCGGCAGCTTTCCAGAGTTTGGCTACCCTCGCTGCTGTTTTTTCGTCGAGGGTTACTGGATGTGGTCCTTTTTCCAGGACGGTGATATTGTAGATGGATTCATCAAAATTCGGACGTAGCGAAAGCTGTGCTTGTTGCTCTTGGATGTATTGGTTGAGCAGCACATTGCCCTTCATCATGAGCAGGTCGGTATTCACGGGGTCGTCCACCAGGTAGCGGTTGGTGAGGTTTTCGGCCTCGGCAATTTTTCCCGCTTTGATGAGCAGCCCGATGTCTTCAATGATGTTCTCCTGCGCAAAAAAAGTGCTTTGAGCAAGGAGGATCAATAACAGGAAGGGAAGTTGTTTCATGGCTAAGTTTTGAGCGCATTTCAAATTGATGATTTCGTTGTTCCCCCGGTGTCGGACGCCTTGAGAGGCGTCCGACACCTGTGTGAGAGTCAAGGTTTAATCTGCCTTAGGTGTCGGACGCCCTGCGAGGCGTCGGACACCAAGGACTATCGGCATTTTGAAATGCACCCGCTGTTTTTCAAATCGATGCTTTATCCCAGGCCGCAAAAATAAGGGTTGCACATCTCCCCCTCAGTTGATTTCCGAAATTTCATTCAATTTGAAAAAAGCAATTTCCGGTTTTGGGATACCGCCCACAGGCAATTTCGGAAATCTTCCATGGAAACAACCGCCAAGATTTCCGAAATTCGCCCTGAATAAAAGGTGCTCTCTAAGCTTGACTCCCGCCCTGACCTTACTGAAATTTCGGAAATCAACTAATGGGGAACTCTCGTGGAAATATTCCAGAATGAGAAGCCCTGAAAATAACCAATGGCCTTTTTTGATTGCTGGCGCTTATGAATAAGGGTTTTAAATTAGGTGCATGCATTGCTCAGTTCAGCAGAGTGCCTTATATTAGCGATGGATTTTGAACGAACACACCAAATAAATTATCCTAAACATACTGCTGGAAAACTCCAATGAACCGCTGGATGGGCAAGGTCATTCGCAGAATTGACTTTTGGGTGGATTCAGAGGTTCGGCTATTTGAATGGATACGCGGAATAGTCCAGCGTATCTAATTAGTTAGCCAGGAGCAGAGAAAAATAAAACCATTCAAAATATGAAATTAGCGAAAATACTTGACAAATTAGGTTCAATAGAAAAGAACTCATTCATCAAAATAATTGATCATATAATTTCCAAGAAACCAAAGAACGTCAAGGAAATCGATAAAATATTAAGTTCTGCTGACAAAGGACTTAAATCGGTTGATAGTCAAAACATAGCAAAGATATTTTCTTTAACAAAAAACGAATTTCATGAACATTTGAAATGCGAATTTCAAGACACATCGTCTCAACTTGACATTTTAATTGATATAATAATCAGGGATGGGAATTGTATAATGAAGCAAGACTGGTTTTCAAGATTATACGAATCAGAACTCAAGCATATTAAAACTAAAATCAAGCAATTAAATATTGAATTTGCGAATGAAAAATCAAATATTGACGAAAACAGAAAACGTGATTATAATATTTATAAATCTTGCATTTCAACTGCTTATAGTAATGATTTAACAAATAACAGGGATGCGAAAATAACATCAGATGAACTTTCGATACTATTGACTCTTTCGAATGTATTAGAACTTTCACAAGAAGAAATTAAGCTAATAAATTATTCCATACTTCCGATTAAAAAATCAGATATTCAAGATGTAATTAACAGCCTCAAAAACATTGGAGTTATTTTTTATTCAAAGAAGGAAAATGCAATATACGTAGCTGATGAAATAATACGTTTATTGCGAAACCTGCGTGAAAAGGAAATTGGAGATAAATTTTTGAGAAGGATATTAAAATTGCTTCGTGAACCTACAATTAACCAGATAGCAAAAAGACACAATATTGAAAGAAAACTCAGTAATTCAGCAAAAATTGAAGGAATCATTAAGGAAGGAGTTTCATTTACGAGTTTGCTTAAAAACGGAATTTATAAAGAGGGGATAACTTTGACTGACAAGAAGAAAAAACTCAACGAACTCTGTGAGAAAGGATTGGACATAAAAAGATTAAAAGGTAATACGCTTGATGAAAAAATTAAAAGCCTAATCGAATACTTCGAAAATGTTGAGAAAGACGAAAAAATTGGTATTTCATTGGATGGGTTTGAAAAAATGCTTGCTGATCTCAATCATTCATTGCCCAAACTCAATAAACAAATAAAAGCCCAGTTTGAACTGCAAGACGAGTTTGTCTTGGAGGCTGCTTTTTTGCTTGATTACAATATTAAACCGAGAGATATTCTTGATTTAATTGACAAAAAAGATCTATTGAATTTCATTAAAGAAAATGGGGTAAAGCAAAGAGGAGATAATATCTTAAATTCACTTGAACATTATAAAGATGCAGAAAATTTGTATCTCGAAAATTTTGAAAATGTTGCATATCGAGACTTAAACACTTTAAAAGAAAATGGCATTTTAATAAAAGAAAGCGAACTAGGATTAAAGTTCGAAGAACTGACAAAAACAATTTTCTTGAAATTAGGATTTTTTGTTGATGAGAAGCTAAAAAAATCAGTTAATACCAATAAGGACATGATTGACATCCTTATCAACTTAGGAAACAACGATGTCATAATCATTGAATGTAAGACTATCAAAGAAAGGGGCTACAATAAATTTAGCTCTGTTTCAAGACAACTAAAATCATATCAAAAGATAGCTTTGGATAAAAATCTTAGAATCTCTAAAGTATTACTTATTGCACCCGAATTTAGTGACGACTTCATAACGGATTGTGAAATGGATACTGAAATGAATTTGTCTTTGATTAAAGCCTCATCTCTTTTCAAAATTTTTAATGCTTTCAAAATATCAAAATATGAAAAATTCCCTCATGTTCTTTTTAGAGATATTGTAATCAATGAGGAACGAATACTTAAAGCACTAAAGAAATAATACTTATGGCTAACAAAGTGTAACACAAAAGGCAAAATGGAATAATACCCCATCGTCACAAGACTGTTTGTCCCCAACCAAAAAACGGATTGTTATTCCAAGTTCAACGCCAGCGTAACTTAAAATCTGAAAACAAGCAGCCTGTGACTGCCAAGCAAGGGAGGGCGAGGGCGCTGCAAGTTGCGCTGCGCTAAACTTGCAACAACGAGATAATCACTTCTCCTTCCACACCACATCGCCATGCTCGTTGATATATGCCCATTGGCCTTTGAAGTTGACCCAGGCCAGGCCATTACGGAAAGGTAAGACTTCTTTAAAAAGAGGTTTGGTGCGGGTGTTGCCTTTGGCATCAATAAAGCCCCAAAGGCCGTCCTTTTTCACCTGTGCAAAACCTTCGGAAAATACGCCTGCATCATCAAATTGAGGAGGAATGACGAGTTTTCCTTTTTTATCGGTATAGCCAAATTGGCCGGCCATTTCTATCAACGCCAATGCGCCGCTGAAGTCCCCGGCAAAATCAAATTGTGGCTCGATGGCCACTTCTCCTTTTGAATTGACAAAGCCATATTTTTCATCTTTGATGGCGACCGTCATATCTTCAAAAAAAGCACCGTTGCTATATTCTTCGAAAAAGTCAAATTCAGGGTTCAGGAGCATTTTGCCTTTGCGGTCGATCAAGCCCCATTTCCCCTGCCGGACCACCACGGCCACGTTATCCTGAAAAGGCAGGCAGTTGTCGAAAAGGGGCGGGACGACAAACGCTCCTTTTTTGTCAATATAGCCGAATACCTCACCGGACCTCACCGGCGCCAGGCCATTGTTGAATTCGCCAGCACCATCGAATTGTGGCTCGATAACATACTTGCCTTCTTTGTCAATGTATCCAAACACACCGTTGGCGACCGGGGCAAGTCCTTCTGAAAAATAGCCAGCATCGTTGAATTGCACAGGAATGGCCATGCGTCCCCGCTCATCTATGAAGCCCCATTTATTTACCAATTGGACTTTGGCGAGGTGTTCCTCGAACAGGCCGATGTGGTTGTAGAATTGACGGATGAGCAGACGCCCGTGCTCATCGAGCGGCACGAGTTTGTCCATAAAGCGCACACGGGAAAACCCATTGTAAAAGTCCTCTGCTTCTACATACTGTGGTTCGATGATAATATTGCCTATTTCATCCATGAACCCGTACTTACTGTTCTCCCTTATTTTGAAAAGAGGTCTGCTCATGCTGCTACCTGATAGGGTTTGCGGCGAAGATAGAAAATTTGAAATGAAGGAATAAGGGAATGCGGGGAGGAAGGGGGGAATGTGGAAAAATAACAGTTTTCAGTTGGCAGTATGCAGTGAACAGTATGCAGTTGGCAGTATGCCATTCAGTGAATCCTACTGCCTACTGCCTACTGTTCACTGCATACTAAAAACTGCTACTCTATCTCCTCAATGTACCCGGCACCGTAAACAGTAATAAAATTGCCGTTTTCAATATCTTCTTTGCGGGGTTCTTTTCTGCCGCCGACATGCTTGTGCAGAAAATCTTCGGCAATGGCCCAAAAAGAAATCCAGCTTTCGGGCTGCCGATAGTCATGGACTTCTTCGGGGTAATAAAAATAGACGACTTCTTTTCCGGCGTCGTCCAAAGCTTTTGCAAAATCATCGGCTTGGCTTTGCGGCACCCGCTCATCCAAACTGCCTGTGGTGAGCAGCAGTGGGTTTTTGATATTTTCAATATAGGTAGTTGGCGAGTGGGCTTTCAAAAGTTCAGCACCTTCTTCTGTATTTGGATCGCCAACCCTGCTGCGCCAAAGATCGTTATCGGAAAATGGAGTCTGCGAAAATCCTAATAAATCTGAAATGCCATACATCGAGACACCGCAAGCAAACAAATCAGGTGATGTGCCAAGGGCATAATTGGTGGCGTACCCGCCATACGACCAACCCCAGAGCCCAACTCTTTTTGGGTTTGAAAAACCACTGTGATTCGCCCAAGTCGCCACGTCAACGATGTCGTTGTGCATGGCTTCGCCCCACTGCAAGTTACCTGCGTCGCAGACTTTTTTGCCAAGTCCGGTCGTGCCACGGAATTCCATATGTATCACCACGTAGCCGCGGTTGGCCAACAATTGGAAATTGCGGGTATGGAACCAATTGTTCCAATGTGTAACGCCGGCCCAAGGGCCTCCGTGAACATAAATAATGGTTGGTAGCGGTACTCTTGGCGACCCATCGGCCATGGCCATTCCAGGCGGTACGTACATGTGGACAGGCAATTTCAAGCTGTCGCGGGTCATAATAGTAAATGCCTTCCGGGTGGCTACTTGATACTCATCGAGGTGCGAATAATCGTTGAACAATTCAACCAAACGCTGCTCATTGCGGTGGAACAAATGATAGGAAACAGGGCCTCCCGAAAGCTTTCGAACCAACCAAGTCTTGTTGTCTTCACTGGCCTCCACGAAACTCACGCTGTGGTCGAGTTGATTATCTAAAAATTCAAAATCTTTCCGCACCGATTCATCCAAAAAATACCGTCGGGTATCGCCCCAAAGGGCTACCACCGCACCTGGTTTGCCCGAGGGGTCAATAGTGGCGGCATAAGGCAGGATGTCGGCATCGGGGTCGCTGGCAAGCTCGGAAACATTGCCACTTGCAACATCAATGGCAACTAGGCTGGTTTTGTCTTTTTCAAAATTGTCGGTGGCATAGATTGTTTTTCCATCAATATCCACTGATATGATTTTGGAAAGTCCGCCGATAAACATTTCTGGGTTGAAGGGGTATTCAAAAACCGGTTCCCATTGTCCTTCCTGAAGACGGAGGATGGTATTTCCACCTAAATCATTGGTCCGCAAGGCAGCCACTTTCGTGAAGTTCTGGTCAAAAAACATTTGCCTGAAGCTATCCATTTTGCCGATCCGCTTCATGGAGCTGCTGAACAGATCGAGAATGTAAAGCCCACTTTTACGGTTTTCTTTTGCGGTGATATTGGCCAATATTTTATTGGGAAAACGAGCACTCAAATGCATGAACCTCATGCGGTGGAAAGGAAAAAGGTCCAGTGCCCGCATTTTACGGGATTTGGCAGAAGTGAAATAAACCGTTTGAACAGTATCTTGCTGTACAATGGCAACGATTCCATTGTCGTAAACAGGGAGGTAGTCCAATATCGCTCCTGTAAATTCTTTTTTCCGCTCAACAGTGGGCGCTCCTGCTTCAATATAAAAAAGCATGTTATCAGCACCTTCTATATTTTTTTTATAAAAAACCATTTCCCCATCTTTGGAGAGGTGGACGTTGGTCTTGTCCTTTTCTTTGAAGAATAGTTCCCTCGGAATGAGGTCATATGGGTTTTGTGAAATGAGGAGCCACGCAGGCAGGAGAAAAAAGAGTGTAATGTATGATTTCATGCAAAATGATTGTCGGTTGAAAGGATAGGAACGGTCTTGCTAAATTCAGTAGCTGCGTTTAGCAGCCATTGATATTTTACCTTTAAAGAGCTTTCTTATTGTGTCAAATATGCTTGAGCGGTCATAGCGGGTATCTTAGCGTTTTTAAAGTCTTTGAGGTTTCGGGTAATAATTATGTCTGCTTCGTTTTCCAGAGCAGAGTAGTGCTGTAAACCATCTTCAAAGTCAGGAAATGATTTGTCATTCAGGGAGAGTTCGATAATCTTATCATTCAAATCCACAACGACTACCAACACTTTAAATCTAGTTAAAATTTCTCTTGCCAAGGTTGAATTATTCAATTTTGACAAAACATAATTCGTATTTGCAAACGTCAAAGAAGAAACAAATAATTTAACTTTCCCTCTGTCAGCGAGAGAGAACAACTTTGCTGCGGCCTTATAGAAAGGTTCTCTTTTTGCAAGAAGATCAATCACTATATTTGTATCAATGAACAGATTTGTCATTGGTATTTTTCAATAATGTAATTTGTATATTCATCCCGAATATTGAAATCAGTAGGGAGGTCAATTACACCGCTAAGGCTTTTAACCAATGGAGTTATTTCTACTTCCTTAGTTCTGTTTTCAGCTATTGATTGGAGATAACTCTCTATCAATTTTGATAAACTGATTCTATTTTTCTTAGCATACAATTTTGCGTTTTCAATAACGCCCTCATTTAAGCTAAGAGTTAGTTTCTTATCCATGACTATTTTTTACGTGTAAATTTATATTTATTGTACGTAAGGAACAATGGCTATTCGTTTTTTTTCTATTTGTGACTAACGTGATTTCAACTGTAAAATTACATGACCTTATCCAAATACGCCCAACCTTTATTTTCTCACACCATTTCCAATAAAAAAAGTGACTACCTGTGAAGCTCAGGTAGTCACTTTTATGAAAGTTTCCTCAGTTTGAGGTTATCTCAATAGGTTGACACCGCCCTCGTATAGCTCGGTGCTACCATCAATAAATTCTACTTCAATGAACCAGGTAAAGACTGCTGGATTGAGTGTCTCGCCCCTGTGGATACCATTCCATCCATAAGAAGGATCATTTGGCGGGAAGTCTAAGACTTGGTGAACCGTTTCGCCCCAGCGGTTGAAGATGAGGAACGAATTGATTTGTACTACGTGGTCTTCATTTGCAAAAATCATGAACCGGTCGTTGATATTGTCGCCGTTCGGCGAAAAGGCATTGGGGACAAATACCGCCCGTTCTTTGGATACAAATATGGTCACCGCATCGCTATCGGAACAACCGTTGTCTTCCACCGTGATGGAAAAGGTCGTTTGAAAAAGTGGTGTCGAAACCACATCCAAGCAGGTGTCACAATCGACCAGGTTCGCTGGTTCCCACTGCACCAGGTCGAGGCTGTCGCCAGGCACAGTGACCACGCCGGTCATATTTACACTTTCACCAAAAGTAATAATGTTGTCGTCGCCTTCAATAGAGACGACTAGTTCCACATTGAGTTCTTGTGGCTGCTGGATATCGAAGGTCAACATATTTTGACAACCGTTGGCATCCAATATGGTCAGCTCATAAATGCCTGGAACGAGTTGGGTGAAAGCACCGGACTGCCCGAATGGCGCACCATTCATTGCATATAAATAAGGAGGCTCGCCTCCAGTTACACTGTTCACAACAATAGCTCCGTCATTTTGACCAAAGCAACTGATAGGTACCAATGAAATAACAGGTACAGGGGTTTCTTGGCTCGCTTCGATCACTACGATATCAGAGGAAGAACAATTCAGGTCTGTATTCGTCACCGTCAGTGTATAAGTGCCAGGCAACGAAACGATTGGGTTCACAATAGTAGGATCGCCTGGAAACGCACCAAAATTGGCTTCCCATAAATAGGTGATGTTGCTGCCAGAAGGGTTGCCCGTGCCGCCAAGTTGGATGTCTGTTTCACCGTCCAGGCAGGTCAATGTGCCTCCTGCACCAGCATCGGCGACAGGTGGTGCTATTATTTCAACAACCATATTTTCTGTAAAAATACAGTTCGTATTTTCTTCATAAGTATAAGTCAAGGTGTGTGTGCCAACGCCTGCACTTGCCGGATTGAGAAATCCGTTTGTTACACCAGGCCCACTCCAAGTGCCTGTACCTGTACCACTGCCTCCTGTAACTATCGCTTCAAGAGGTAAAGGGTTTGCAATTGCATTGAAGCAAAGAGGATCAACAGGTGTGAGATCAATGGTTACATCTGGGCAATCGGCTGCCGTGCAATTGGCGAGGACCACAGGAGTAATGCAAACCGTATTGCCATTTGCGATGACTTGTATACTCACTTCGTCGCCGGGCATCAGGTTTCCAACAAAATAAGAACCGGGTGGGGTGTATGTGCCGGAAGGCCCTGAAAGCACTGTTATTTCATAATCGGTTGCGCCTGGAACATCTGTCCAGTTGAAGGTAACGGTATTGACGGTCACATCGCAATCAATGACAGGGTCAGCCAGTTGCGGCGTCACTTGCACATCTTGTGTGAACTGTTGTGAAACGCATCCATCTTGCTCGACGGTCAATGACAGGGAATAAGTGCCAGGCATGTCCCATGAAATGGTCTGTTGAGCCACATCCAAAATTCCTCCGTCCAAATCCCAGGTGAAATCAGCATCAAGAGCAGCATTGCCAGTATAAACCAACGCTGCGCTACCTGTTTCACAAATGGTTGGAGTGGCTGTAAAATCAGCCGTAGGTTCCGCAAAAACCTCCACGGTGGTGGAGCTTAAGTAAGAGCAATTACCTTCTTTGTAACTGAATGTGACGGTGTGCAGGCCAATGCCGGCTACCGTTGGGTCGAAGATGCCTAAGTCCTGATCAATGATGCCATCTCCTGTCCAACTTTCAACGCCCGTTCCATTTCCGCCAATTACAATGGCCTCAAAATCAATCAGGGTTCCGGTGCTGATACAGACCGAAGTTGAATCAGGCATAAGTTCAATATCTATGGTTGGGCAATCAATTGCCTCACAAGTTTCTTCGATGGTGATAGGCGGACAAGCGCCATCTCCAGAAATGGTCAAGGCGATGGTCACTTCTTCATTTGGCTGCAAGCCGTCAAAAAAGTAAGTGTCCGGTGGGGTGAACGTGCCGATTTGTCCTGATAAAACCTCCACTTGGTAATCGGTTGCCCCAGCAATTGTTGGCCAAGTGAATTCGAGGGTTGAAGTAGTTGAGTTGCAGGAAATAAGTGGAGCAATAAGCGGCGCATCTATTTGTATTTCTGACTCAAAAATATCTGATACACAGCCATTTGCATTTTCTACAACCAAAGAAATGGTGTGTGTGCCATTGCCCGCCCAAATGATGTCGTGTGGACCTTGACCAGTGCCAGGCATGGCAGTTCCCGTTCCGAAATCCCAGTTGAAAGTCAGTCCTGGGACGACTGGGCCATCAAAGGAAAGGGTTAGTTCATCATCCTCACAAATTGGTGAATTTGTGGTGAAACTGGCTATCGGTAACCCATAGACATAAATGCTGAAATCCTCTGTGTAAATGCAATTTTCTTCTTTATAGATTGCCGTCACTACATTTTCTCCCAGCACCCCAGCCTGTGGATCAAATGTTCCAGCAAGGGTATCAATAATGCCATCACCCATCCAGCTCAGAGTGCCGCCTCCCATGCCTCCGGTTATTGTTGGGACAAGGTTGAATGAGGTGACCGTGGTGTCCAGGCATATATCATTTATTGGTTCAATTTCGATGGTCAAATTATCGTCGCAATCATTGGCGATGCAGTTGGCTTGTTCCGACGAACTTCCGCATGGCCCACTCCCATTGGCTATTACTTCTATCGAAATAACATCACCTGGATCGAGCCCGGAGAACAAAATAGAGGTATCAGAAGTGGGTGTGCCGCCCATGCCAAGGAGTACATTTACAGTATAATCTATTGCTCCGGGGACGGGGTCCCAGAAAAATTCAACAGTGGAAGTATTGCCATCGCAGGTGATCTGTGGTAAAGGCAGGGGCGTTTCGACATTCACCAATTGACTGGCGGTGTCAGAAATACATCCATTTTCTTCGACCCTAAGTAAAATAGGGTAACTGCCGCCGTCAGCCCAAGTGACTGTATGAGGGCCAGGGCCTGTGCCCGGCACTGCTGTCCCTCCATTGAAATCCCATGTGAAATCAGCATTTGAAGATGCATTACCAATGTAATTGATGGTGGAAGATGCATCCAAGCAGATAGGGTCAGTGACTGTAAAGTCTGCTGTTGGCTGTGGAAAAACATTGATGACCATGGAAGAATTGTACAGACAGGTACCTTCCTCATAAGTCACCAAAATGTTGTTTGGGCCAACGTTTGCATTATCGGGGTTGAATGTTCCAGAAATAGGATTGACGCCTGGCCCAGTAAAAGTATAAACACCTGAATCGTCGCCACCTGTTTGGGTAGCGATCAGCGTTATGGTTGACTGCGTACCGTCCAAACAGATGTCGGGTACAGGTTGTACGGTGATCGTGATTTGGGGGCAATCCTGCGCGGTGCAGGTTATTTGGGTTGTTGTATTGCCGCAAGCATTCCCTGAAATGGCTTCTACAAAAATGGAAACCTGTTCACCAGCACTCAAGCCAGATACCAAATAGGAGGTGTCTGAAGTCATCGTTCCGAAAGGCCCAATGGCTACATTGACGTTGTATCCGTTGGCGCCGGGCACGGCGTTCCATGTAAATAAAATAATGTCCACGCTTGGACTACAATTCACAACAGGTTCAGGAAGTGGAGGATCTATTTGAACCGTGTGGCTCACCGAGGTCGAAGTGCAGCCATTGTCAGTCACCACCAAGGTTATTATCTTGCTTCCACTTGTTGCCCAGGTGACCTGGTGAGGCCCTGGCCCTGTGCCAGGGATGGCCGTTCCTCCACTGAAGTTCCAGTTAAACGTGCCACTCGTGTCCACTGCACCCAAGTAAGTGATAAGGGTTGTATCGGTCTGGCAAACGGGGGAGTCAACTTCAAAATCAGCAATTGGAAGGGCATTGACAGAGAGGATTACACTTGTTTCATCAGAACAACTGCCTACCGTGCCAAGGATATAATAAGTCGTGGAATCGGCTGGCGAAACGATCGTGCTCGGCAATTCATTCGCTGGCGTTGCTGGGGTGGCATTATGGAAAGTTAGGGTAGCCCCAGTATTATTTAAGTCAACAATATTGAGCGAAGCCAGGTCGAATGTGTCACCTACACAAATCGAAGGTGGTGTGCCGTTTACTTGAAGGTCAGGGTCTTCCACACTACCCGTCACGGTGACTTCGGTTGTCGCAAAGCAAGCTGGGTTTAATGCATTGTTTTCAATGGTCAATGAATAAACCCCTGGTGCAGATACCAGAATAGCAGGGTCTGTACTCATAAGATTGTTAGGGCCAGTCCACATGTAATTGACGCCAACCGGGATAGACGATGCACCATTTAGAAAGAAAGAAGTATTGGTACAGCTCAAGGCCGGAGGCGGATTAGGGAAAATAAATGCCTCTGTTATTTCCTCAAACATTAAATAAGTAACCACACTATCACAACCTTGATAACTTTCAAAGGTGATGGAGTGCGGACCAGGGGGGCAATAAATTATTCCATTTAATTCCATGCATTCACCAGGGCAGAGAGTCGTATCTGTGGTAGTAGGTGGAATGAAAATGGGTATCATTACCACATTGATGATGCTATCGCAGCCAAGCACGGATTCAAATACCACTTCGCCTGATTGGCAGACTTCCACACTACCGAGCATGATACATTCTCCTAAACAAACGAAAGTTTCGAGCACAGTCGGCGGTATCACCTCTCCGATCGTGACTGTGATGCAGTCGTCAGAAATATCGGCACAGAACGGGGCGGTAGTTCCTGCCAACAAAGTTTGTGTGGCTTGAAGATCCATGCCGACAAGTGTCTGAATTTCTCCGATTGCGATAGTCAAATAGGACAAACCACAGACATCATAGACTCCTGGGGGCTGGAACGACATATCCGCGGTGGGGTTGACCTGTACGATCACGCCATTTTGCGAAAGCACATAAGCATAACTATACTCTCCGGCAGGAGGCTCTTCGTTGCTTCCATTGTAGTTGGGTTCAAGGTCGAGATTTAGGCTGGGATCGCCAAAACAAGAAGACACATCGTCAGCATCGAGCGATCCGCCTTCGGCATTGCAAACGGTACATATTTGAACGCCGCAAGAAAAATCCAGGGAAAAATTGTTCAGGGTACCGATATCAGCGGCACATATATCATTGACAGTAAGCGTCCAAGTGCCATTGGCAGGATTTCCGGGGATGTTGAAATCGTTCAAGTTGCAAGTGGGCGCTTCGGCAGCACCGCTAACTGGATCCGAAACGCCGCCGCAGG
Organism: Saprospiraceae bacterium; assembly: GCA_029263015.1. Lineage (GTDB taxonomy): Bacteria > Bacteroidota > Bacteroidia > Chitinophagales > Saprospiraceae > UBA6168. The sequence goes on from JAJCYI010000139.1 coordinate 123,983, forward strand.
GAACAGTGAAGCTGCCTGTCATGCAACAGGTGCCACTGAAACATGGTCCAGAAGTAGCACAATCGTATTCTGTATTATTAGTTAAGGGATTTCCGACGCCGACATCAATACACACATCGAGGTTGTCGGCATCGGTCCCACATCCACCAAAGTTGTTGTCGAGGTCGGCCATTACCAGATAATTCACACCGCTGGGTGAGGTAAGGGCCACGGAAAGATCGCCCACCCAAGTATGGGTGATGCTGAAACAAACTTGGGTCAAAGGACAAGCTCCTAAATCATTTGGCCCATCAACGGTCACGTCAAGCGTTCCGAAAAATGTACCATTGTCTTCAATGGGCACCGGGCAGTTGCCCGTAGTAATGCAGTCGCAAGGTTGGGCTAATAGGGGGGTGGTTACAAAAAAGAGCAGCATGATTCCCACAAACCGTATAAATGGTCTCATTAACAAGTGTGTTTTATTCTGTTCCAAAATACTGGACAGGGCATGCCTGAGCCAGCCATAATTGAGTGTTGGTAGTACTGGGGTTTGAGAATAGTTCTATCTAAAAAGCTTCGCACGCTGCACCTGTTTAATTTAAAAGTCAGGGCATTAGTTTTACCGTCAAGTTTTTGGAAAATTGATCATTTCATGGTGTAAGGGTCTGGAAAAAGATTGTCTCGGAATATTTTCTACTTAACAGAACTTAAGGATTAAGGAGACGCAGATTTTTTTGAGTGTACTGGAATTTCAACCATATTTTATAAAATATGTGCGCAAAGATAGATTTACCCTTACTTTTTAGAGAATGAAAGCCGTTTTTTTATTGCAAAATATTGAACAAAACGGTTGTTCTAAATAATGCTTGCCTGTCGGAATAAGAAGACCTGCTGATAGATAGTGACAATTTTTTTACCAAAAAACCTTAATAGGGGAGTTGTCTGACAAGAAAGCCAACATTTACAGGAAGTTGGAATGGCCAGAAAATAAAAAAGGTGACGGCAATTGCTGCCGACACCTTTTCGAAATTTTATCAATTGCTATTATTCTTTATTTGAATTCCAAAACTTGATTGTCGCTTGCTCTATGATTTAAAATTTCTCAGTTTCAAATTTAAACACCGTTTTTATTTACCTGACAAGAAGCACATCCCCTTTTAACATTTTTTTCGACCCATCCACAAGTTCCACTTCGGCAAACCATACAAACACGCCGGGGTTCATTTCTTTTCCGTCCAATGTGCCGTCCCAGTCTTTGCCAATGTCACCAGCAAGGTAGTCTCCATGAGAGGATACCATTTCGCCCCACCTATCGAAGACTTTAAACGAGTTGATTTTTAGAACCCTTGGACCAGGGTACAATTGAAACACATCGTTTACATTGTCACCATTTGGAGAGAAGATATTGGGTACATAAACTGCATTTTTGAATTCGACATTAATAATCAGTTCGTCCGAAACAGAACAGCCATTGAGATAAACGGTGACGGTGAACGTTGTAGTTTCCGTCGGAGATGCCATTGGGTTCAGGCAATCGGGACAACTCAATAGTTCTGAATTTGACCAATTGACCGAGTCGATCAAGTCTTCTGGTATGCTCAACACAGTCAATAATTGGATTGACTCACCTTCCTCTATATGATTTCTACCAACAAGGTTAGCAGTCAGGTCAACGAACAAATCGCCCGTTGCTTCGACCTCAAAATCTGTCTCGCTTTCGCAACCCACGGCATCAATGACTGCCAAATTATAATTGCCAGGCAGAAGGAATGGAAATGTATCTGTTTCGACAAACGGTTCGTCGTTTAACGAAAATAAAAACGGCCCAATTCCCCCATTCACATTATCGATGATGAGGGTCGTGTTTTGGCCGCTGCAATCAGGGGTTGAAAAAGATATGTTGAGTTCAGGAATATCTTGAGTGGAAATGACCACTACTTCATCGGTGCTTGAACAGCCCAGCTCAAGGTCGATAACCGTCAAAGTATAAGTTCCTGGCTCTGTGACCTCAGGCCTTAGTATGGTGGTGTTATCTGGTAGGTCCCCAGTATCGGTTGTCCATTCAAAAACAACATTTGGCCCAGTGGAGGTATTGTCGCCTCCCAACCTGACCGATGATTCGCTTTCCCAACAAGTAATGCTGGTATCTTCTCCTGCATCAGCAACTGGCGGCGGCGCTACTTTTATTTCAATTTCATTCGTATAAATACAATTGCCAATTTGATACTCATGGGTAATGATATGTAAGCCTTCTCCTGCAACCAACGGATCGAAAATACCTATGGAAGTATCAACCACACCTTGCCCCGACCAGGTAATTGTGCCAGGGTTTGGTTGGCCAGTTACAACAGCTTGCATAGTGACCTGCTCGCTGGTGGAAGTTAGGCAAATAGGAGCAACTGGTTGTATTTCGACTACAATGTCCCAGCAAGGAGAGGTACTACAAGTGTTGATTGCGGATAGGATTGGACACGATGTGTTGCCAATTGGTGTCACTTGGAAAACGATTTCTTCTCCAGCAGCAAGGTTGTTGATTGTGTAAGTAAGATCGGTGATAGTCTGCCCGTTCGGTGGCTGGTTCAAGATTTCAATTTCAAAACCAGTGGCACCTGGAACAGCCGCCCAGCTGAATTCTATGGATTCTGTGGTTGGTGAACAAAAAAGGCTTTGGATGGACAGTTCATCATCTACTTGTACTTGTTGGCTGAACATTCCGGACGAGCAAGTGCCATCGTCAATGGTCAGCGTGATGGTCTTGTCTCCTGGTGTATCCCACGATACTTGATGTGGGCCAGGACCAATTCCAGGGAAGGCAATTCCACCGTCGAAATCCCAAGTAAAACTGGCAGTATTGCTTGCGGCACCCCCGAAAGTAATCGTTGCGGCATCGGCAATGCAGATAATATTATCAACTAAAAAGGAAGCAATTGGAATTTGATAAACATATACCGTGACGGAATCTTCAAATACACACCCTATTTCGTCAAAAGCATACTTTATCAAATGTGCCCCAACTCCAGCGACATTAGGATCAAACATGCCAGAAGTGACATTTACTCCTGCGCCGCTCCAAGTGCCTGTACCGGTACCTAAACTCCCTGTCACCATTGCGTTTAGCTGCGCTGGTTGCGATGCACCAAAGCAGAAAGAAGCAGGTTCCTCAATGTCCACTGATATCTGTGGACAATCCGCCGTAGCACAAGTGGTGCTCACTACCAATGGAGGGCAGGCTCCTGCACCCATAAGGGTTAATTCAAAATCAACGGAAGTGCTCGGTAGCAATCCGTCCAACGTGTAAGTGTTGCCTTGTAAAATACCATTTTGAAATGGAAATACATTAATAGTAGAATCAGTAACTCCGGGGACGCTCGCCCATGAAAACACGATGGAATTGGTGGTGGAAGAACAATCAAGCGTCGGTGTTTGAAGAAGTGGTTCGACCACTACTTCCATGCTGGCTGTTTCCGAAACGCATCCATTCGTGTTTTCAACAAATAAGGTAATTGTGTAAGTGCCGTTCATTGTCCAGGACACATTATGTGGCCCAGGGCCGGATCCATCAGGAGTGTCACCTCCATCAAAGTTCCAGAAGTAGGTTTGGTTCGGATTGTTTGTCCCTGAATAGGTTACTGTTATAATATCCCCAGCGCAAACCAGCGCATCCGCTGTGAAATCAGCGAGTGGAGCTTCGAATACATTTATGGTAATTGTTTCTGAATAGGAACATGTGCTTTCATCATAAGTCAAAATGATTGTGTTTGCACCAAGACTGGCCTGTGCAGGATCGAAAAGTCCATTTGTATCAACACCATCGCCAGACCAGCTTAGCGACCCGTTAGGAGTGTCGCCTGTTACAGTTGCGGTGAGGTTAAATGGGCTTGTCGAATTAGTGCGGCAAATGTCAACCACTGGATCAATGGCCAAAGTGACAGTAGGACAATCAAGTACAATACAAGAAGATTGAGATGAACTGTTGCCACAAGGCCCAAGGCCAAGAGCTATTACTTCAAATTCAACAATTTCACTAGGTTGAAGATTGGTGACTACATAAGATGTGTCTGATAATGGATTTCCAACATGGTTGGAAATAAAATTGACACTATAGTTGACTGCACCCTGAACTTCACCCCAGGTAAAAATCACACTTGATATGGTTGCTTCACAGGAAATAACAGGTTGGGACATAGGGGCAGCTATGTCAATTGAATCAGTAACTGTCTCAGTTATACACCCATCGGGACTTTCAATGAACAGAGATATATCATGGCTGCCACTGGTCGCCCATGAAACTTCAAATGGCCCAGAGCCACCTCCGGATAAAATATTGCCACTACCAAAATCCCAGGTATAAATAGAACTAGGATCAGCCGTGCCATCAAATAGGATGGTAGCGGCATTGCCTTCGCAAACATCTGCTGGAAGGATCATGGCAATTTCAGGCATTTGAAAAACATTTATATTGAAACTGTTGGAATAAACGCAATTATTTGCCTGGAATAAAGCAGTAATCTGATTGACTCCTATTGCAGCAGCGTGGGGATCAAAAACCCCATTGCTGTCCACGCCACTTCCCATCCAGAAATATGAACCTGCACCATTGCCACCTGAAGCATTGGCTACCAGATTGATTGGTGCAGTGGTCGATTCCAGACAAATGTCTGGAACTGGTTCAAAATCAATATCTATGTTGGAGCAATTTTCAGCAAAACAGGTTAGTATTGTTGAACTATTACTGCATGTATTGCTGCTTATTGCAATTATTTCTATGGTGATACTATCACCGGGACTAAGGCCATCGAAGACTTGCGAATTCTGGGTGTTGCCCTGGCTGCCAACCACTCCGGGTGGATTGTCAATAACATTGATAATGTAACCGGAAGCTCCGGGCACATCTGACCAGGTAAATTTAATACTTGAGGTGGTTGAAGAGCATGTTACCGGGGGATCGACCAATGGTTCCTCAACTATAACAGCCTGGCTAAGGCTGGATGAGACACAGCCATTCTCCTCCACTATCAACTCAACCGTGTATGTTCCTTCAAGGGCCCAGGTTACCTGATGTGGCCCAATTCCATATCCAGGAGTAACAATGCCTCCATCAAAATCCCAATTAAAGTCAGCTCCTAAAGTTGCATTGCCCGTATAATTAACAGTTATTAATTCACCGGCGCAAATAATGGAATCTATGGTAAAGCCAGCAGAAGGCATTGTGCTTACTGTTATTGTTATGCTTGTTTCATCCGTACAAAATCCGGTAGTACCCAAAATATAATAGGTGGTCGTTGAGGAAGGAGATACGGTTGTACTGTTCAGCTCATTAGCAGGAGTGGCTGGGGTAGCACTATGGAATGTGATTGTAGGGTTGGTATTATTTTGATCGATTATCGTGAGGCTTGCAAGGTCGAATGTTTCGCTTTCGCAAATTTGCGGGGGCGCTCCGTTCAGTATCAAATCCGGTGGCAAAGTGGCATCACCTACGATGACCGAAATACTGCCTTGACAGGCAGGAGAAGTTGAATTATCAGAAACCGTAAGTGTATAAGTGCCTGGTTCTGTTGCTGTTACTAATGGCTGATCACTGGTGAAGCCATTGGGGCCGTTCCACTCGAAATTACTACCGGAAGAGCTGGAGCCGTCAAGGACTACAGTATTATTGGTGCATGTCAATGAGGGTGGATTGGCTGGGTTTATTACCGCGTTTATTATTATTTCATTAAAGCTTAGGTCAATTATGCTATCGCATCCTTGTGCATTGGTCAGGGTGATAAAATATTGCCCTGGGGCGCAATACTGGTTACCACCAATATCCATACACACACCTTCACACACTATCTCCGTAATGGAAATGGTGTCAGGTGGTAATATTGTCAAGGTCACTTCAACCAAACTGTCACAACCAAGAGAAGAAGTCAAGGCAACGATACCAGAAGCACAAACTTGCTGAGCACCGACCATGATGCAGGCACCAGAACAAACAGTGGTGTCCAGAAAAGTTGGTGCTGGCAGCGGAATAATGGTCACCGTGATCCAGTTGTCGGAGAGGTCGCCGCAAAATGGGGAGGTGGTTGATGTAAGTTGTTGTAGCACCGTTGCCGTATCCAAACCCAACATCCCGTTGAGGTCGGTTGAATCGGTCAACAAATAAGAAACCCCATGCACTTGATAAGTACCGGGTGGCTGTGTCGTGAAATCAGCGAGGGTGTCAATTTCCAGCACAACGCCATTTTGCGAAATGACATAATTATACCCATAAGTAGAGTCGGGTGGCGAGCCAGTATAATTTGGAGGTATGTCCAATAGCAAGTCTGAACTGCCATAACAACCTGTCACTTCTATGGAATCCAAAATACCACCATCTGCCGAGCAGACGATACACGTTTCAATACCATTTGCGAAAGTGAGTGAGAAGTTGTCAAGTGTGCCAGTGTCCATGTTGCAAACGTCCACGACCGTCAGCGTCCAAGTACCATTGGCGGGATCGCCCGGAACATTAAAATCGTTGAGGTCGCAATTAGGTGCTTGCAATGCACCATTGACAGGGTCAGATACGCCACCACAGGCGACCGTCCAATCACTGGTCAGGCAGCAAATTCCAGCGGGACAAGTACCTGCATTACATGCGTATTCTGTATTATTGGTAAGTGGGCTACTGTCGCCAAGTACGATACAAACGTCAATATTATCCTCTTGCATACCACATCCTCCATAGTTGTTGTTGATGTCTGCCATCAATAAGTAATTCACGCCACTTGGCGAGGTCAAAGCGACACTCAAGTCGCCAATCCAAGTATGGGTGATCGTGAAACAAACAGAAGTGATCGGGTTTACGCCGAGATCGTTTGCGCCGTTGACAGTGACGTCAAGCGTTCCGTTGTAAGTACCATTATCGTTGATAGGGACGGGGCAATTGCCGGTGGTGACGCAATCGCAAATTTGCGAATAGACAGGGCAGCTTACAGCCACCAATAGGATAAGTGCTGCCAAGCGTAACTTAATATCCATAGTTTTTGGTTTAAACATATTCTTTTCCGAAATGAGAAGGTTTGCCCGTTAAGGCGTAGGGAGGATTGCCTTTTGGTAAATGTTTTATCGTTCCTAAGGGAGGAATTGAATGACTTTAGACTTGTCGGAAGCTAAACTAGCGACAAGTTCTTGTGTGGCCAAATGGGCCTATTCATGGGAAAGATTAAGGTGTCCAGTACCGATATTTACAGATAATTTTTCAAGAACAGGTTCGGCGTTCAGGCAAGTAACAGGGTCTCATGTTAGTGCTTGGCCATTTTAATAAATGGCAAACACGAAATCTAATAAACCTGAATTTTATACTGGACTACAACAATGTTGGGAGCAATTGCTGAAACAACCTAAAAAATAATGCCAAAACAGGTTCATTGCCAAGCTGGTCGGTTTATTAACATTTGGACTTGGCAACGGGAAGTTGATGACGTATGCGAATTAGTTTAAATTGCAAGCATCAAAGAAGGAACGGCTACCGTATTGCGAATCCCCAGATTCGCACATGTTAAGATGCGAATCTGGGGATTCGCGGTACATTGAGTTAATTAAGTGGTGTCCCTGACCATTAGCACACCTGTCCAACCAAATCGTTTTTCAACTTTATAGGCAGGGTTTATTTTGCTTATGCCATTAGGTCGGATGTAGTAATAGTCGTAAAAAGTATCGGAGCGATATTCTTTTTCATAAATCAACGGTTCACAAAAACTGAAAGGGACGGATTTGAAGTAAAAGTGGGAAGTAGGTTGGAAAATCCAGTGCATGCCAAGCTTCATGGTGCTGCCTTCTGGTGTTTTTTTATTCAAATATTGGAGCACGGCTCTAGAGTTGGAGTCGTACCACCATTCTGTAGAATGAGTGAATTGATATGCCCTGACCGCGTGGATTATGCAAAAGGCTGTGACTGCAACAGGCAAAGCCCTGCGGTACCAGTTATTTTTTTCCTGTAAAAGGTTTTCAAAAAACAAATAAAAAGGGATTGCGGCGAGCGGAATGAATAGCAGTGCCGTGCGGCCCACCAAATAATTGACGCCTAACAAATGGTGCTGCACAATGGAAGCAACGCTGACCAAAAGCGGCAATAAAAATGCAGCCAGTGTAAATTGAGCTTTGGCATCCTCTGGGGTTTTGAGCATTTTGCGGATAGCCATCACAAGTCCGAGCGTCAGTGCCAAAACGAACAAGCCGCCCAATACTTCCACATGGTACATGTGCAGGTATTTCACGCCATAAAGACTTCTTTTTACACTTGAGCTGAAGGTGTCCCAAAAGGCAGTTGCCCCGTATTCAAACTCCCCCACTTTGCTCAATGTGGTGATGGGCATGTACAAAATGGCGGCCAGCAAAATTGACACAATTGCCCCGGCAATGAGCAGGTGTCTCCAGGCATGTAGGTCAGTTTCTATTTTTTTGAAATATTGAAATAGGAATATAATGGTAGTCGCTGCGATCATGGTGGCATAATAATTCAACAGGGTGTAGTTGCTGAATACTGCCAGCGACGCTCCTATGAACATGCCCCATGCCGCTCCTCTTTGTTTGTTTTTAATAAAATCGGCCAGGTAATAAAGGCTCACCATCATGAACGTCATGGCCAAGCCATAGCCCCTTGCGAGGGAAAAGAACTCCAGTAAAAATGGATTTGCGTTCAGGATGATAAAACCAAAAAGCAACATCCATGAACTGGAGGCCCACATTTTCAGCAGTTTCCAGGAAAAGAAAAGATAAATTACATGCCCCAACAAAGATGGCAATCTGATGGCCAGTTCGGAATCACCAAACAACCCAACCGTGCCTTTCATCAGCAGGACATATACAAAGTGCAGATTGGCCGTTTTCCAACAGCCCGGATCAATGAAACAGGAAAAAATATTGAAGTCCAGCCAGATTCTGTACGAGCCGCTTTCGTCATGAGTCATACAGATCAGGTAGGCACGCAAAACTGTGTAGGTGAGTAGGGTAATAGCTGACAGCAATGTCAGTGATTTTGGTAGGGTGGCCGATGTGAAGTTGGTTTTTGAATGCGGTTTTGTCATGGCTGAATTTTGTTCCGTTGACAAAACTACAATTTAGGAATCATACAGAAACACAAAGCCCTGATGGCCGAACCGGTCATCAGGGCTTTGTGATAAAGAGGCATCATATAATTATAACCTTGCAATAACCGTCTTGTTGCCCTTTACTTTTTGGCCCATCTTCACTTCGATCTTGGTGCCCAAAGGCAAGAAAAGGTCGACCCTGGAGCCAAATTTTATAAAACCAAAATCAGCACCCTGCTTCACAATGTCACCCTCGTTGATGTAGTTGACAATGCGCTTGGCGACTGCCCCAGCAATCTGACGCAGGAGGACTTCACCCTCACCATTGCCAATTACAACTGTGGTGCGTTCGTTCTCTGTAGAGGATTTGGGATGCCAGGCCACGAGGTATTTGCCAGGGTGGTATCGGAAATAATTGATCGTTCCACTGATCGGATTACGGTTCACGTGTACATTGGTCGGCGACATGAAAATAGAGACCTGTAGTCGCTTGTCCTCAAAATATTCTCCTTCGTGTGCTTCTTCAATAACAACTACTTTTCCATCGGCAGGTGCGTAAATGATGTTGTCGTCCGCAATCATTATCTCTCGCCGCGGATTGCGAAAAAACTGAAGGACAAGTAGAAACAGTACAACAGAAACAGCGGTGGTCAAAATAAATACTATGGCCCAAAATTTCCAAACAATAAGATTGATGATCGTTAGCAATAAAGCAAACGAGATCAAAATCCGGTGGCCTTCTTTATGTATTTTCATTAAATTTCTTTTTAATAGTAATGCAAAAATGAGAGCATTTCTATCGGCGCATTTAATTTCGGGGGTGCAAAGTTATAAAAACATGGAATATGCAAGTATTTAATTCGACCAAAGGTATTAGTACCGATAAACTTCCAGTTTTTTACTAGTCAAAACATACAACCTGTCTTTATCTACCCAAAGCTTGTTTTCTTTTGAAATACCTTCCGGTAAAAGGATCGGGCTTTGCAGCAACGCTTTCAAATGGAAGGAATGTAGTTGCCCTTTTTTGAAAAACAACAACTGGTCGCCAATGACTTGAAAACGTTCCAGCCCCAATAAAGGTAAGGTTTTTAAATATTTGCCAAAAACATCGAATATCATAATGCCCACATTGGGGTCGTTTAGAAAAACCTGCTGATCCTTTTCGAGTAAAAAATTGGGTTTGATAAATTGGTTCAGCTCTAGGCTAAGGTCACTGCTTTGCAAAATGGCGGATCCGTTTTTCCTTATCTTTTTTAAACGGAAATTCACAGCATCGTATAACCAAATATTTCCGTCGCTTGCCATCCCTACAGCATCCACTCCAAACAATCCAAGGTTAAATAAGTTGAACTGACCAGCAAGGTTCATGGTCCTGTCAAGGGTGATAATGTTCTGGTAATCAGGATAAAAAAGCAGCAAATTGAATGGGTCAGTTGCGTCAATATGGGTCGGCACTCCCAGTGTTTTATTGATGTATTGAAACTGCTTTGTGCCGTCCGAACTCAGTTTGACCACCTCGTTTTTGCGGGAAATATAATAGATATTCTGGAGCTTGTCCGTTGTGAAATCGCTAGCCTCTATGTCAATTCTGAACAATAGTTTGTATTGACTATCTGCGGGTTGGGGGGAAGGAGTTTTGTCGGGGTAGATGGATTGACCACAAGCATTTGAAAAAATAAAAAATAAGCAGGTGTATGCCAAGTACCGGAGGCCCTTGGAGCAAGCGAAACTTATTATATGAGTCAGTTTACTTCCCAAAAACAGTCCCATCTTCATTTTCAAAAAATTTAATGGCCAATTGCTCCCCATCAAAAACAGCATATGAGTTGTAGTTGATCCATTCTCCTAAGTTAATGTAACGACTGTTGCCGTTTTTTAGCGTGTGGTCAATTGGCAAGTGACGGTGGCCGAAAATGAAATAGTCAAAATCCCCCTGTATCAGTTGTTCGTTACAAAATTGTACCAAACGCTCCTTTTGTTCACCGAGAAATTGAGGTTTTGGAGGATGTGCCTGCCTGCTGGAGCCAGATGAAAAGCGCATGAGCCAAAGCCCGAAATTAGGATGCAACCGCTCAAAAAGCCACTGGCAGATTGGGTTGCCAAATACCCATTTTATGAACTTATAACCATAATCACCAGGCCCCAGGCCATCGCCGTGGCCGATGTAAAATTTCTTGCCGTTTATTTCCCGGATAATTGGTTTCCTGTAAATGGGGATGTCGAATTCGTCTTCCAGGTATCGGAACATCCACATGTCGTGGTTGCCAGTGAAAAAATAGATGGGAAGCCCATTGTCCCGTAGCTCGGCCAACTTGCCCAATAACCGAACAAAGCCTTTCGGTACCACTTGTTTATACTCAAACCAATAATCAAAAACGTCCCCGACGAGGTACAGTTCTTTGGCATCTTTGACGATTTCGTCGAGCCACCGCACGATCTGTTTTTCCCTATCCCTGCTGGTCAAACGGCCGTCAGTTCCCAAATGGAAATCGCTTACGAAGTAGGTTTTTAAATTTTGTTGTTGGTTGGTCATTGATAATTGTTGGGGCGGCTATTTTGTCAAATTAGCGTTGGTAGCTTTTATCAGGGCGTTTATTCCTTTCGGCAATTTATCCAATTCTTTGAATATGTGACCGTATTGGGCTTCGGTCAAAAGACCCCTCGTCTTTGATTTTTCATTCCAGTCAAAGGACTCCCTCGTCGAGCCTTGTGCATATCGGTAAAACTTGGTTTTGTCCTTTTTGTGATACCTCCCAAACCCTTCCGCAATATTGGCTGAAATACTGTCAACTGCCCTTACAAACTGATCCCCCACTGTTTTCTTTGCAAACCAATCCCATTCTATGACAATGTCCCAGATGTAATTCGACAAATGAAAAGCATTTTTATAAGCCTTTATTTCACCCAATTTCAAATAGTGTTTTTGTTCCATATAAGGTATGTTTGATTTACGGGTTAATAAACAACGAACAATCTTCAATCAACAACCTCTTCTCCTTTCTGCGAAGTTCTGCTATTTTAGCCGAAATTTTTATCGCTTTGCATAACCCAGATAAATTCAGGATTTTTTACAACCAGACCATCCACCCAGAGCTGATGCGCCTGGACAAGCAGCGCAGGCGCATGTTGCGGCGGATTTTTCTTTCCCTTTTGCTGATGGTCGGGGTGGCCACATTGCTTTATTCTGTGCAGATTTTGATGGTGGCCCTGATCTCGGCCATCCCTTTTGTGATTTACATTTACAATCAATTCAAATTAATCAATAAATTCAAGGCCGATTTCAAGCCCAGGGTGGTGGAGTTGATCCTCGATTTTATCGACGACGACCTTTTATTCGGTGATTTGAAATACAAAGCGAAAGGCAAAATATCGATAGACCGATTTTTAAGGAGCAATATATTTGGTGTGCGCCCAGCGGTGTATCAAGGAGAGGACTACATCGAAGGCCGGATCGGGGATGTGGAGTTTGAAATGTGCGAATTACTGGTGGAAGAATTTTCCAGGGTTAGGAAGCGGCTTGATCTCGTTTTTAGGGGCATTTTTGTGCGGGCAAAATTCTTCTATCCGCTGAACGGAGCATTATTGGTTCTGCCAAGGGCCACCTTGCCGCAGCGGTCCGAAGCCCTAAAATCTTTTATCCGGTACAATGGCCAGGTAATGGATCCATTCGTCAGGCATAAAAAATTCCTGGAAACCTACACGGTATATGGTTCAATGAATACTAAAGTTGGAGAACTCCTGCCGGAAGAACTTATGGACTTCATTCTTGCTTCAAAGGAAAAGACGGGGGAAATCCAACTGTCGATTTTTAATGAAAACTGTTACATCGCCATCACCAATGAAAAGGACATCTTGGAACCCAAAATTTTCCAATCGAATGTCAGCTTTGAACTGGTGCGGGAATTTTATGATGATATTTATGCAGCACTTTTCATTGTGACCGCATTGGACAAGGCGCACTGATGGAGGATGCAATAGGCAGTAGGCAGTTTTTGGGGACGACAAAAAAAGCCCCTCCGGAAATCAATTCCAGAGGGGCTTTCGGCTGCCGACTGCTTACTGTCCACTGCCGACTAAAAAGAGAGGTCGGTGGCGGATTCGAACCGCCGTACGAGGTTTTGCAGACCTCTGCCTAGCCACTCGGCCAACCGACCATTTTTGTTAATCTCAACCTCTTTTGGTTAAGCGGCTGCAAATGTAAATAACTTTTTTGCAGGTTGTCAACCCTTCTGGGAAATATCACATTAAATTATTTTCTTCCTGAAAAAGTTTCTGTAGTAGCCTGATTCTTTACCTGAGGAGCATGACATATCCACTTTTTTCTGCCTGCTCGCCGCTTTCCAAGGTAAGTACGATTCGATATACGTAAACCCCTTGTGGAAGTTTCTTCCCGTCTTTTTTCCCTTTCCAACCATCGTCAGGGTCATCGACTGAGAAGACGGCGTCGCCGTAACGGTCAAAAATCTGCATTTCATATTGAGCAATACTACCTGAAAGAATGACGGGTTTGAATTCTTGATTGAAACCATCGGGGGCAAGGGCGTTTGGGGTGAAAATTTTTATTTCCTGATCGAAACAAAGTACATTGGAGCGGCTTATAATATTGATCGAGACACCATTTGGGGATAGGACTTCCCCCGTCGCTTCGATGTAATAGCAGATCGTGCCATCAGCTATGTCTGAGATGTCAAAATTATCTTCAAATGAGAAATTGTTGCTGCTAACCGTGCCAATCAAAGTTTCGCCCCCATTTGATATGCGAGTTATTTCATAATCAAAAACAACAGCATTGTCGATCTCCAGTGGCGTCCAGTTAAGTTGGCTGGCGGTTGTATTTAATTGATTGCCTGTTAAATAAATGGTGGAGCCGATTGTTGAGGAAAGCTGGTTGTCGCAGCTATCTTTCACCAAAACTTGGTAGGTCTGTCTTCCCAGTCCAGCATTTGCATTTTGATCCAAGTATTGGTTGAATGCTGGTAGTGGGCTTTGAGGATTTTCCGTGGAAATGATTTCAAAACCACCATTCACATTCAAACGAAAAACGTCGACTTGGGCAACATCAGCGGCTTCGTTTTTACCCCAGTTTATGGTAACGCTGTTATCAGCTTCAACATTTACATTGACAATGAAGAGTTCGTTGATCGGCTGCACGAAATCAGCGCTGACACAAAATTCGTTCGACCTGGAAATTTCTCCCGTGTTATTTTCAATAGCCTGAATAATGAAGCAATATGAATCACCATTATTAACCTCAGTGAAAAGAAATGAATTTGTATTTGGCGGAATTGTATTATAAAAAATGGGCGTGTTTCCATTAGTGCCAATCCAAATTTCCTGTGAGCCTATTCCATTTGACCAGTTCTCATACAAATTCCAGTTCAAAGAAATATTGCACCTCGTTGGCTCACCTTCGAGGAAAATTGTATGGTGCTCCAGGTCAAAAATGCTGGTATTGCCGCATCGGTCAAGCGCATTTACAAAATAGGATTCCGACTCCATGTCTGGTTCAGCATTGGCGTCGAGGTACGTGTTCGTGCCGACGGGAATCGTGTCGATTGGTACTACCCCGATCGGATCACGTCTGTAGATAATGTAGTCAGAGACTTCTGGCGAAGGGCTATCTTCCCAACTTAATAACACATCCCCCCCATTCACAGTCACACGTTTCAAAGAGGAAACTTGTGGAGGCCTGCTGTCCAGTGTGTCAGAAGAGAACAGGAGAAATCCAGGACAATCATGATTGCTTTGGAGAAAATAATAGCGGAGCGCTCCTGAAGGATTGGGATGATGAAAAAAAGTTTGGCCAGGATTGCTCACGGAAGTGAGTAAAGAAAAAGGGCCGTTTATATCGTTGCTGGTGTAAATGTCATAACTGATAAACGGACCACAGTTATTCACTGGCAATTCCCAGAAAAGGGTGTCTCCTTTTACACAAAGAAAATCCGGCGGGATGATCTGTGCCTGTAAATAACCAGAAAACAGGCTGGTGAAAACAATGACTGTAAAATATTTTTTCATGTATCCTAAAATGGCTGTAAAGTTATGAGCGTTGTCTGTCCTTTGTTTAGATAGAGCAAAATGATTTTCTCACGTAATCCTTTCAACGAAAATATTTTCTAATCATTTCATCAGGAAAATTGAGGAAGTGTTCGCAACTTTGCACGAGGCCAAATTTTTATACCTTGGCATTTTTAAAAAGTAAAAAGTAAAAAGTAAAAAGTAAAAAGTAAAAAGTATGTCAGGGGTGCGGTTTCTAATCACTAGTCACTATTCTACTAATCACTAAACAAAAAATGAAACGGAAAATACGAATGGGCATGGTCGGCGGCGGACGGGGCGCTTTTATTGGGGCGGTACACCGCATGGCCGCTGCCCTCGATGGGCAGATCGAACTCGTCTGCGGGGCATTCAGCTCAAGTCCTGAAAAATCTAAACTTTCGGGGGAAGACCTTTTTTTATCATCTGGCCGGGCTTATGGAAGCTATGCGGAAATGATTGATAAGGAAAAGCGTTTGCCGGAAGGTGAACGGATGGACTTTGTGTCCATCGTCACTCCAAATCACTTGCATTTTGGCCCAGCAAAATTGGCGTTGGAAAATGGGTTTCATGTGGTGTGCGACAAGCCCCTTTGTTTCAACATGGAAGAGGCGAAGGCCCTGCAAAAGCTGGTGGAAGAAACAAAACTTCTTTTCGCGCTCACACATAATTATACGGGTTATCCAATGGTGAAACAAGCTAGGGCAATGGTGAAAAATGGTGACATTGGCGACATCCGGAAAATAATTGTTGAATATCCACAAGGCTGGCTCTCCACCAAATTGGAAGACTCTGACCAAAAGCAGGCTGCCTGGCGCACCGACCCCAAACGTTCCGGCATTGCTGGGGCGATGGGCGACATCGGTACGCATGCCGAGAACCTTGCCGAATATATTACCGGTCTGCAAATCACCGAGATGTGTGCTGATATTTCCACCTTTGTGGATGGCCGTCGCCTCGATGATGATGGCAATGTGCTCCTCCATTTTGACAATGGTGCAAAAGGCATTCTCCACGCCAGCCAGATTGCCGCAGGAGAAGAGAACAACCTGAATATTCGAATATACGGTACCAAAGCTGGACTTCAATGGTTTCAAATGGAACCAAATACTTTATATGTGAAATGGCTCGACAAGCCAATGGAATTACTTCGGACTGGGGTGGGTGAGTTGTACCCCTCGGCGCAGGCGCACGCTCGGATTCCGGGAGGCCACCCTGAAGGTTACCTAGAAGCATTTGCCAATATTTATAGAAACTTTGCTTATTGCCTACAAGCCCGTTTGGCAGGCGTGGAAGTTGATGAAATTTACAAGGATTTCCCAACTGTTCACGATGGCGTTCGGGGAATGCAGTTTGTCGAGTCGGTCATTAAATCAGGTAAGAGCGAAGCAAAGTGGGTTAAATTTTAAGGGTTTCATTGTTTCATGGTTTCACTGTTCCATTGTTTACACTCGGAAGCCATGAAACCGTGAATCCATGAAACCATGAAACTGTGAAACCATGAAACAATCAATAAAAATAGAATCTAAATCTGCCCCAAAACCCGTTGGCCTTTACCCTCATGCCCGCCGGGTAGGCAACCTACTTTTTCTTTCTGGCATCGGGCCTCGTGATCCTGAGACTGATGGAGTGCCAGGGTTGAAGCGAAGTGCCAGTGGCAATTTTGTCGAATTTGATTTCGAGGCGCAATGCCATTCTGTTTTCCAAAATGTGAGGCGGGTGCTGGAAGACAGCGGCGCAACCTGGGATTCCCTCGTGGACGTAACGGTGTTTTTGGTAAACATGGAGCGGGATTTTCATGCATACAATCGTGTTTATGCTGAATATTTTAAAGATAACCAACCTTGCCGTACAACGGTGGGAATTACCGCGTTGCCGACCCCTATTGCGATTGAGTTGAAATGTATGGCCGTGGTGGGGTGAATGTATGTAGTGCGGATTTCCGAATCCGCACTGTTTACACTCGGACTTGGAAATTCGTACTACTTCAAGCAAAAAAAATAAATGCAGACTACCTCATTCAAAGTCACCGGAAGCCGCCAACTCAGTGGTAGCATTATCCCTAAAGGCGCAAAGAACGAAGCCCTGCAAGTCATATGTGCCCCGCTACTCACCACGGAGAAAGTGGCCATTTCAAATATACCAGACATTTTAGATGTGCAGCGACAGATCGAATTGGTGAGGGGGCTTGGTGTGACGGTCGAGCGCATCAATCACGATACCTATAGCTTTCAGGCCGACAAGGTGGATCTTGGTTTTTTTGAAGACAAGGAATTTCGCCGCAAAGCACGGAGCATCCGCGGGTCGGTGATGACGATGGGGGCATTATTGGGGCGGTTTGGCAAAGCGGTGCTTCCGCAACCGGGCGGTGACAAAATAGGTCGGCGTCGAATGGATACGCACTTCCTTGGCTTGCAAAAACTGGGTGCCGATTTTAGGTACGATGCGGATATCCGAACCTATTTTATCGAAGCATCAGCACTCAAAGGTGCTTATATTTTGATGGATGAAATATCTGTGACAGGGACGGCCAATGTGATTTTTGCAGCCGTGCTGGCCACCGGCACCACCACGATTTACAATGCTGCTGGCGAACCCTATATCCAGCAACTTTGCAAACTGCTCAACAAAATGGGAGCGAAAATCAGCAACATTGGCTCTAACATGCTCATTATCGAGGGGGTCAGTTCGCTCGGGGGAGCTACTCATTCTTGCTTGCCGGACATGATCGAAGTGGGCAGTTTTATTGGGCTGGCGGCAATGACCGAATCTAGTCTGACAATAAAAAATACTGGAGTCAATGAACTGGGAAATATCCTTCCTGTTTTCAGGCGCATGGGTGTGGAATTGCAAGTGGCCGGAGATGATATTCATGTCCCCGAGCAGCCTGAATATGAGGTCCAAAGTTTTATTGATGGCTCGATCCTGACCGTTTACGATGCTCCATGGCCAGGGTTCACGCCTGACCTAATGAGTATTTTATTGGTGATGGCGACCCAGGCCAAAGGCAGTGTTCTGATTCACCAGAAGATGTTTGAAAGCCGTCTTTTTTTTGTGGATAAATTGATTGACATGGGCGCACAGATCATCCTTTGCGACCCTCACCGGGCGACCGTCATTGGACTGAACCGCCGCTTCAAGTTACAAGGGATTCAGATGACTTCACCAGATATCAGGGCGGGCGTGGCATTGCTGATCGCGGCCCTCTCAGCAAAAGGCACGAGCCTCATCCACAACATCCACCAAATCGATCGAGGCTATGAACGCATTGATGAACGCCTGAATGCGTTGGGGGCAGAGATCGAAAGGGTTTGATTAGACCTGTTTTTTGAATTTGTTCCTTTGTCAGAAATGATATTGAGCCTTTCATTTTTCTATGGAAATAACAATTCAAAATGGAAACATAGAAACCGCTGTGCAAATCATGAGCGCCTTGCCCGAATTTTCTTCCCCATATAATTTTGGAGAAATCAATAACCGCCTTAAAAATGTTCCACACTTAAACCTGGTCGCGTATATGGCCGATAAACCTATTGGGCGCAAACCAAATCTTCGCCAGCAAAAAAAGCTTATCTTAGTGTAAAAAAGAAATGAAAGAAGAAGAATTTTTAAAATTAGCGAAAGCAAAATATGCAGAAATTAATGGCTTAAAGAAAGAGCTTACGTTATTGGA
>JAJCYI010000140.1 GCA_029263015.1 Saprospiraceae bacterium
GGCAGCAGCCCCAAGTTCCGTTTGCTTTTCAATGAACTTTTTTTGCGATAAATTAAGTGGTACTCCCATTGGTATTTTTATGACACAAGTTAGTACGACTTTTTGGACCTCGCACTTAGTACGACTTAATGAGCTTCGTCATCACTCATCACTCATCACTCATCACTCATCACTCAAAACTCAATCCGGGTATTCGATCCTGACATGGTGAACACTTTTTAAGGTCTTTTTGAATACTTTTTTGCATTTGGCGACTTCGCCATAAGTAAGGGCACATTTATCCAGTTGCCCTGCATCGATTTTGTACGCTACCAGCTTCTCAACCAATTCACTGATGTCATTTTCGTCGGGATTTTTAAGTGCCCGTGCAGCAGCTTCAATGGTGTCGGCCAACATCATGATCCCTTCTTCTTTTGAAATAGGCGTGGGGCCAGGATAGGTAAATTCTTCTTCGTCAATTGAAATTCCCGGATTGTTTTGAAGGTAGGTTTTATAGAAATAGTCAGTACGGGTAGTGCCGTGATGAGTGGTGATAAAACGGATCAGCAGTTTCGGCAGCTTGTTCTTTTTGGCCAATTTCACTCCTTCTTCCACGTGCCCAATGATAATCTTGGCACTTTCGATGGCATCAATATTATCATGGGGATTGCCGTGCCCTTGGTTCTCAATGAAAAAATGAGGTTTTTCCATTTTACCGATATCATGGTATAGCGCCCCAACGCGGACCAAAAGTTCATTGGCACCAATTTCCCTTGCCGCTGCTTCACAGAGATTGCCGACTTGCAGTGAATGCTGTAAAGTGCCCGGAGCTTTGATCGCCAGGCCACGGAGCAGTGGCCTGTTCATATCTGACAGTTCAACCAAAGATATGGACGTCGTAAAGCCAAACAGTTTTTCAACCAATGGGATCAACGGAAAAGCCAGCAAAGTCAGCAGTCCGTTGAGTAAAAGCAGCCCATACACATCCCAATCAACCTTTATGAAACTTCCTTCTTCTACTAATGAAACGGCAAAGAATGATAAAACATAAGCCAAAACAATAGCCAACACTGATTTAAAAAACTTCGACCAGTCGCGGGCATCTGCCACTGCTAAAACCGCCACGACACCTGCCACGATCTGCATGAAAATAAATGGGAACCCAAGGGTGGTGAGAAACCCGCTTACCAATATAACTATCACATGGGCAAAGAATGCCAGTCTAAAATTGAAAAAGTGACTAACGATGACAGGGACAATACAAAAGGGTATGAGGTAAGCATTGAGGACATTGCCTTTTTCGATAAAAAAAGTCAGGTAGCTGAACAGCAATATCCACATCAGAATAAAAGCAAGGTGTTTCCAATTGAGCAAAAGCTCCCGATTGTATGCATTGATATACAGCATCAGCGCCACAAATATCAAAATAGTGATGAGCAGGTAGCCAACAAACACAACTCCCGCCGACCGCAAGGAGCTGATATCCGATGCGTATTTATCTCGGAACGACACCAATTTCTCATAAACCTCATTTGTAATCAGGTTGCCACGCTGCACAATTAGATCCCCTTGCCTCACCAGTCCTTTTGTGGTTACAAATCCAGACATAATCTCGGCAGTTACTTTTTCAGTTTGTTCTTTGTCAAAACTGATGTTCACAACCAATGCACTCTGTATTACCTGCTGTAAGGATGAAGGCATCAAGGAACTTAAAGAATTTAGGGAATCACGGATTAATTGGTTGGCATTTCCCAGCGTCCTGAAGCTTGAAATCGTACGTTTATAGGTATTGGTCCCTTCCACAACATTTATGACAAAATTGCCATCTGCCCCTTGGTGGCCAGGTGCTAATTCTATAACCCCTTCCGCCAGCAAGCCTCCCAACAACCTTTCGCTGAACGCAATGTAGTCCAATGCTTTTTTTTCAATATCGACTGAATCACCTTGCGTTACCGCCATTATTTTCCAACGGTTGATGGCAGCCTCACAATCTTTTAATTTGGCACTTTGCAGGGAAGGGTTGAGACGGTAATAAGGTGAAATGTCCCGCTCCATCTGCTGCTTGTCTTCACTGATTTCCTCATCGGATTTATTGATCGGAAAATCAAAAGGCGCAGACAAGTCTTCGTAGCGCCATTCCTGGCCTTTTTGGAATTCATATTTGAACTTGACGCTGTTGGGATACAACAGACTAATAAGGATAATGGCGGTGGCCACCATTAAATATTGAATACCCTTGTCAAATCCTGGCTGCCTCTTGTTGAGGAAATCCGACATAATGATTGTTTTGTGCGGGTAAATTTACTGGACTTTTGACAATAGACGCTAGTACTACTTTATCGTTTTAATGTACCAAGTCATTTTTACGATAATTTTGTCATTTCGTAGAAATACGCCCCAGTAAATAAGGACTGTTAGAATGGCTCTTCCAACGAGCACCGATTTCTACCAAATTACAAAATAGTTTGAATCGTTAGGGGGAGGAAATAAAAAAAGCCCACGGATAATGTTATTCCGTGGGCTTTGGGTTCTAATACCTTTTTTCATTTACCATATTAAAATATGGCGGGTCTCCGATTATGATCCGTTCATTAACAAATAGATACCGACGATACCTACTGCGATCATAATAATTGGTAATAACGATTCGATCTTGCTTCTTTTTGGAAGGACTGATCCATCGTTTGAATAGTGTATAGTAGTGTGAGAAGTAACATTATTAAGCATAGTTCATGGGTAGCTTAAAAGTGAAAAAATGGGATTACTAGACTTCTGAATTACGAGTTCGTTGTCGATTCAAATGCAGAAACTACCATTTGTTGGGAGTAAGCATTACACATCAATAAAGAAGCGCAATGGTGCATACTATGCAACAGGCAGTAGTTTTCTTAACTTTTTAAAGACCAAGACCGAATGGATTATAACTTGAATAAAATCAACTGTTCTCCAAAAATGACGATAAAAGAAATGGTGGTGTTGGAAGTTTTTGTCCAAAAATCCCGGCTAAACGGGAAATAAATAGTGTTTGGAGAATTATCTCAAGAGTCGAATGGATTGTTTCTGCTTATTCCTATCTCTGCCACCCCTTGAGGTGGGTAATGTTAGCAAAGGCAATTGGGAATTGCCTTGTTCAGGTAGTAGATGTCACATGTATAGTGTTATAGTGGCAAAAATCTTAAATGTACTGGGTAGTAAAATTCCTTTTGTCTCTAGGTGTGATTTCAGAAAGTTAGGTTTGACCTTACCAACCTGAATCATAAATTTGTCGCAACCGACGGTGCAAATGTATTTTACATATCTTAATTTTTAAAATATTTTTAACATTTTTTTCAAAAAACATTTGCAAACTTTCCTAAAGTGTTGATTTTCAGCGTCATATGTTCATCCAAAAAAATACTCTAAAAACCAATCTTTTAAATAAACTTTTGACCACGGCCAAATCAACACATTTAAAGAACTATAATAAGTCGAACGGCCCAATTCTGTAAGTGTTACATTTTGGAATAAGCAAATAATACGGTAATCAGGATTCTAATATTATTGTTTTCTTTGCAATCAAACATCTTCCATTGGATCACTTAAATCACCCAAGTCAATACACAAGAAATGAACCTCGACATTTACCAAGTTGATGCTTTCTCCGGCAAATGTTTTGGGGGCAATCCCGCTGCGGTTATTCCATTAAACGAATGGTTGCCAGATGCCACGCTGCAAAAGATTGCCTCTGAAAACAACCTTTCCGAAACGGCATTTTTCATCCAAAAAAATGGGCATTTTGACCTCCGCTGGTTCACGCCAGTTTTTGAGGTCGACTTATGTGGACATGCTACTTTGGCCACGGCACATGTGTTGTGGCAGGAGCTTGGTTTTGAGAAGGATAGCATAAAATTCCAGTCAAAGAGTGGGGAATTGGGTGTAAAAAGGGACGACCGTTTATACGTGCTCGATTTCCCAACTGACCGCTTAGAAAAAACGGAGGTGCCTGACATTATCAAGGCATCGCTCAATGTCAACATTCTTGAAATATACAAGGGCAGGGAAGATTATCTTTTACTTTTAGAATCACAATCCGTGTTGGAGTCTTTAAAACCAAATTTCAATAAACTGGCCGAACTGAAAACTCGCGGCGTAATAGCTACCTCCACTGGCAGTGATGTAGATTTTGTATCAAGGTGTTTCTTCCCATATTTCGGCATAGACGAAGATCCCGTCACTGGTTCTGCGCATACCACGCTCGCTCCTTTCTGGTCTGAAAAATTAGGCAAAACGACCATGACCGCCCGTCAAATTTCCCCGAGGGGAGGGTTCTTGAAAATCGAATCAAAGGGAGAAAGGACGGCCATTGCAGGAGAGGCTGTCACCTATTTGAAAGGGAAGGTTTTTATTTAAAGTTGGGAATTTCCAATTTCTCAATATCTAATTTCTAATATCCAATTTCCAATCCATGCACCTAAGCGAAATACTCACACACCACGGAGAAGAGCGTAAAAACTACTTTAATGCCGTAGCTCCACCGATCATTCAAAGCAGCAATTTTGCTTTTGATAGTATTGCCGATTTCCGCACGGCCCTTGGCGATGAACTTGGGCACCATTTGTACACCAGGGGAAACAATCCAACAGTTGAAATTCTCAGGAAAAAAATAGCAGCGCTGGAAGGAGCTGAAGATGCGTTGATTGTTGCCAGTGGTTCAGCGGCCATGGCTACGGCCATTATGGGCAATGTCAACGCTGGCGACCATATTATATGTGTGCAGAACCCTTACTCCTGGACCAAAACCCTTTTGGTAAATTACCTTTCCAGATTTGGAATCACCCATACTTTTGTGGATGCACGGGACACGAAGAACATTGAAGCAGCCATTCAGCCCAATTCCAAAGTATTGTTCCTTGAAAGTCCCAATACCATGACTTTTGAGATCCAAGACTTAAAGGCTTGTGCTGAAATTGCACAGAAACACGGGCTTGTTTCAATCATTGACAATGCCAACGGCACACCTATTTTCCAGCGACCCATTGAACATGGCATCGACATCGTGACGCATACTGGAACCAAATACATCAATGGCCACAGCGATGTGGTAAACGGGATCATTTGCGGCAGCAAAGAAATGATCCAGAAAATATTTGCCAACGAGGTCATGACACTTGGGAATATTATCTCGCCAAACGATGCTTGGCTCATCATTCGAGGAATGAGGACATTGGAGATGAGGGTGAAAAAGAGTTTTGAAAGTGCTCTGAAAATAGCCAGTTGGATGGAAAACCATCCCATGTTTGAAAAAGTACTGTTTCCCTTCCTACCATCTTTCCCACAATATGAATTGGCAAAAAGACAAATGAGCGGGTGCGCCGGACTCATCACCGTTTTCCTTAAAACAAGTAAGATCGAAGTTGCCGAAGCTTTTTTTTCAAAACTAAAAAGGTTCCTTTTTGCAGTTTCCTGGGGCGGCCACGAATCGTTGGTGGTGCCAACCGCGGCGTTTTACAATATCCCTGGAAAAGAACCGCCACCCTACCCTGTCAATATGTTCCGTTTTTACATTGGGCTAGAAGATGCAGATTGGTTGATTGAAGATTTGGAACAGGCCTTGGAAAGTATTTAGTGATTAGTGATTAGTGATTAACGTGAGTTCTGGATAGCAATCTTATTGTCCCGTTAGGGACGGAACATGGGTAGCCAAGCATTTGCAGGGGTTTTTCGTCGTGCCGTAGGTACGCAACGTGGAAAATGTTACGTACCTACGGCACGAAAAATACCGTTGGTTTGGCATTGCTACCCATGT
>JAJCYI010000141.1 GCA_029263015.1 Saprospiraceae bacterium
GCAGATGTCAGCGCTTTTTTATACTTTTGTACAGAAACATTTTTATGGGTTGTTTTCTGTCAAAGGAAGCGACCCTTTTTTGTTTTTTCAAATTTTCAAACAACTTTTTTCCGCTCGCTTTAAAAAGTGTACGGTAGAGAAAAAAAAATAACGAAGTATGAGGGAAAAAGACTGTTTAGCTGACTTATAGTTATTTAGGAAAGATGTCTATTGGAAGGCAGTTTGAAAAATTCCGCTTACGGGTAGGCACAAGCTTCCGAAAAGCAGACCGAATATACGAATCCGTTCTCCCCACACGTTAATTCCTGCAACCATCCATCCTCCAGGCCCCTTCACAGTTTTTTTTTTTATAATTTCACCGCTGGGATGAAAAGGGTTGAATCGCAGAACATTAATTTTACATTTCCGTAAATAATAGCAGTTCAATCACATCTATTATTGTTTTCAAAAATATTGAACAACTTACCGATTTAAGTTATGGTTTTTGGGAAATTTGGACGTTTCGTAAGGAGTCAAGTGTGAGGGGCGAAGAGTCAGGTTGTAGAGAAAAATAAAAGTCACTCTTCCCCCAATTATTATTAGCTCCTGACCTCTGACCCCTGAAAAATCACAAACAATCAATTCAATTTGAAATACCTGCCAATGATTCATTCAATAAAAGCTTTTCTGTTGTTGGGGCTGTTTTGCCTGGTAGGGCAGATCCATGCCCAGCAGACCACTGTTTACACAGAAGCCAACCTTGCCTATAAGCGAGGGGAAGAATTTTTCAACAAAGGAGTTTATGGTTATGCGATGGCCGAATACAAACAGGCCATTTCGCTGCTGAGGCCTGCCAACGAGCCAGAGTGGGACCAACTGCGCATGAGATCGGAGTTGGGCTATGCGAAATCAGCGGTTCGCTTGGATAAGCCTGATGGCGAAAAATTGATCCTTGATTTTATCAGGAAATACAAGCCGGACCCATTGGCCAGCCAGGCCCTGATGGAAGTTGCCAACTATTTCTACAATGCCGGCAAATACGACAAGGCCTTGGAGTTTTACAAAGAAATAAACCCGCGGGAATTAAATATTACCCAACGGTCCGAGGTTTACTTCAAAACGGGATATAGCTATTTTGTAAAGAAGAAATTCAGGGAAGCTGAGGCCAATTTTGTTCAGATAAAAGATGCGCCGGGCGATTATTTTTATCCTGCCAATTATTACTATGGGTTGTGTAAATTTTTCCAGACAAAGTATAACGATGCCATTAAAGCATTCAGGTTGGTGGAGCGCTCGCAGCAATACAAACCGCATGTCCCTTACTATATCGCCCAGATATATTTCGCACAACGCGATTTTGATGAGCTGATTCGATATGCGGTGCCAAAGCTAAAAAACAGTAGGTTGAGAAAAGTGGAGGAGATGAACCGATTGGTTGGTCAAGCTTATTTTGAACGGGGAGAATACGAAGAAGCCCTCCCATATCTGGAGGCTGGGGCTACGAGGCGCATGCAAGAAGCCGATTTTTATCAGTTGGGATATTGCCAATATCGTGCATCTAAATATGAAGATGCTGCCGATAATTTCCAGGAACTGACTTCGGTAAATTCTGCCATGGGACAAATGGCGTTGTATTATTTGGCTGATTCCCGACTAAAACTCAATGATAAAGAAGCTGCCAGAAACGCTTTTGCTGCTGCAAGCAGGATGACCTACGACCCTGATATGCAGGAGGTTGCCCTCATCAATTATGCGAAACTCTCTTATGAATTAAAATTTGACAAGGATGCCTTAACCGCATTGCAGAGCATCCGTCCAAATTCCATTTATTATTCAGAGGCGCAGGTTTTGATGAGTGATATTTTTGTGAATACGCGCAACTACGATGAGGCGATCAAAACGCTGGAAGGAATGCCAAGCAAAACCCCAACATTGAAAGAAGCGTACCAACAGGTACTTTTTTTGCGAGGCGTGCAGCACTACCGTGACGAACGATATACCCGTGCAAAAGAACATTTCAATAAATCGGTTGCCAATTCAATTGATTCCCGGTACAAGGCAATGGCTTTGTATTGGCTGGGAGATATTCAGCACCAGGAAAAGAACTACGATAGGAGCATTGATTACCTCAACCAGTTTCTTGCCCTCACAAAATCACAGCGAGATTTGCCAGAGGAATCGTCTGTTTATACTGCCAATTATTTGCAGGGCTACAATTATTTGAAAAAGCTGGATTTCAATACCGCGCAAAATTATTTTGAAGATGCTGTGTCAGGTATCAAGCGCAACAGTTCTTTTCTCACTAGTAAAATGGTAAAAGAGTCGGTGTTGGGAGATGCCACTTTGAGGGCAGGCGATTGTTTGTTCAAACGCAACAGGTACGCGAATGCCATCAAATATTATGATGCTGCTGTTAATGCAAGATATCCAGGCTTTGAATATGCCTTGTTTCAAAAAGCAATCATTGAGGGGCTGCGCGGCAACAATACGGACAAGATCATTGCATTGGAAAATTTGATAGAAAGACATTCAACATCCTCTTATGCAGATGATGCTTTATTTCAATTGGGGGTTACTTATCAGGACATCAAACAAGCAAGCAAAGCAACCCAAACGTTCAAACAGTTGGTGAAGGATTATCCAAATTCTGAGCTTGTGAATGACGCCTTGTTGCGCCTCGGCCTTGTGGCTTATAATCAAGGGAACCGACAGGCAGCTATTGAATATTACAAGCGTGTGTTTTCGCATTCACCGAATAAGGAAGAAGCCGATGCTGCATTGACTGCTCTCAGGGAAATCTATATCAAGGACATGGCTGACCCTGATGGGTTTACCGCATTTCTCGAAACCGTTCCGGGATACAGCCTTGAAAATTCCGAGAAAGACCAATTGGCCTTTGATGCAGCAGAAAATGCTTATGAAAACAGTCAGTACGAGCGAGCCATTACTTCCTATACGAGTTATATCAACAGGTATCCAAACGGTATTAACTTATTGATTGCGAGGTATCATAGGGGAGAAAGTTTTGCTGTGTTGGAGCAATATTCCAAAGCATTAAGTGACTATGAATGGGTCATGGACAAGGGCCAGGGAAGGTATTATGCAGATGCGCTTGGGAAGGCAGCCCAGATTGCTTACCACAATGAGCAAGACTTTGACAAGGCATATGATTATTATACAAAATGGGAAACAGAATCGAATGTGCCAGAAGATCGGTTTGAGGCACAATTAGGCGCTATGCGGGCGGCCTATCGCCTGAACAATATTGCAGCTGTCCAGGCTTCGGCTCGCAAGGTCTCAAATAATCCAGCTGCTTCTCAATTGCAAAAAGCGGCTGCAGAGTTTTACCTCGGTAAAATCGCTTATGACAGGAAAGACTTCCCAGTAGCCATGACTTCGTTCAACAAAGTACTGCAGTTGAGCGACAATGAGCAGACTGCTGAAGTGCGTTACCTCATAGCTGATATACATTACCAGAACAGGGATTTGGACAAAGCCAAAAAACGCTGTTTGGACAACAACAACGAGAGTTCAAGTTACCCATATTGGGTCGGGAGAAGCTTGTTGCTCCTCTCTGATGTTTTTGCTGAACAAGGTGATATTTTCAGTGCAAAAACAGTGTTGGAAGCTTTGATTCAAAATTATGAAAACCAAACGGATGAGATCGTTCCAACTGCCCAGAAAAAGCTACAGACGCTGAATCAGCAGGAGGCAAACAACAGCCGTTTGGATATTGACAATAACTTTATGGATAACGGGAATCAGTAGGTTGGTTCTTTGTTTTTGGTTTGGGGTTCTTGGTTCATTACCCAAACCAAAAACCAAAAACCCCGAACCAAAAACTAATCTCTGATCACTAATCACCAAAATAAAATGAGATCATTCTTTTTTCTGAGTATATGTTTTGTTTCCACTGGAATATTTGCACAGACGGGCAATGAAGACCTGCCAAGTGAGCAAGTAGAAGTAATCAAAATATTTGAGGCACAATTGGCCGAAAGTGAAAAACTAAAGTTGATTCCGGTCCTTCCAGAGGTGGACAATACCGTAAAGAAGCAACAATATGATGTCCCATCCCGGATCTTGAATATTGATTACCCAGCTCCACGTATTCGGCCCATCTCTTATAAATCGGACGAAGAAATCCCAGATGCGTACAATGCTTATGCAAAATTGGGTGCTGGACTGCCAGCGGCCATTTTTGGGGAGGGGGCTTACCATACCACAATTAAGCAAAGCGCCAATACTTCCTATGACCTTGGATTGAATTTATTGCACCATTCCGCTGACCTTTCCAGCGGGGATGTTGAAAACCAGTCTTTTAGTTACACAAAAGCAGAGGGTAACGGCACCTATTATTTTGAGGAAGGATTTGCTGTTGGCGCCAATTTGGGCTTCATTTCTGATCGGGTAAATTATTATGGTTATAACTTCGATGAATTTTCGCAGTTCAACAGTGTGGCAAAAGAGGCTGTTAAACAACGCTTTGGCATTTTTGATTTGGGGGGTAAAATATTCAATGGTGAGCAGACGGGCGGCGACCTGAATTATAGCGCTGGGTTTGACTTTTATGCCATGGATGACAATTTTGCTTCCAACGAGACAGGTTTCGACCTCAAATTGGATGTGACAAAGTGGATACAGGAAACACATTCTTTCGACCTTGCTATCCGAACTGATTTTACCTGGTACAACGATACCATGGAAATCAACCAGACGCTGCACAATTACACCATAGCGCCATCATTTACCTATCACGCGGAGATGTTTAAAGTGAAATTGGGCGGAACAATTGTATCAAACAACGATGAATTTGAAATATTCCCAGACATTGAAGCTGTATTGAATTTGACGGGAAATGAGTTGGCTTTGTACGTTGGTGTGGATGGGAATTTGAAAAAGAATACCTTTCGGACCTTGAGCGATTACAACCCTTACATTCGCTCCCGTTTTCCAGAAAACACACTCCGTAATACCAAATATTTCAATGTTTATGGGGGTGTCAGAGGAAATTTGAAAATATTTGAATATTCTGTGCAAGCTGGCTTGAAACCAACAAACGATCTTGCATTATTTACTTTCAATAATGAGCGCGTTGGTCCTATTTACGATTTTGGTATCCTTTACGAAGATGTGGATGTTATTTACATCAGTGGTTCTCTGAATGCGAATCCCATCAAAGGGCTTAGTTTATCAGGTACTGTCAGTCAAAATATTTACAATCCAGCAGTTCAGGAAGAAGCCTGGTATTTACCAGCATTGGAAGCAAATTTTCTTGCTGTTTACACCTCTCCTGATGGTAAATTGAAAGCGACTGGACAATTGTTTTTGCAAGATGGTGTAACGACTACCAACTCTGATATTCCTGGTAAAAATTTTGAGGATCTGAATGCACTGTTTGATTTGAGTGCAGGTGGAGAATATTGGTTCAGTGATAATTTTGGCGCCTTCCTCCAATTGAATAACCTTCTGGACAACGAGCGTTCCCGCTGGATTTTTTATCCAACTTATGGTATCAATGTTTTAGGTGGGATCACGGTGAGGTTTTAGGTGGTGGTGGTTTTTAGTTCTTGGTTTTTGGTTTGGTGACTCTCGATCAAATATCAAATATCATGTAATCTTAAATCCTCGTTTTTACATGTATATTAGGAAGAAGAAAAAATTCCATGACGGGCATTAGGTTTCAAAGTACCGTCCTGAAAGCCCAAACTGTTTCTTCCAAAAGGGTGGGAATTAAATTCCCACCCTTTTGGAAGAAACAGTTTGGTGCAGAGTGAGATCTATTTTGAATCATTTGAACCACATCGAAATTACTACTACCGCATATCTTATACAAGGCTTCCGCCACTTGCTTTAGCTTTGTATTTGTCTCCAAACCAAGAACAAAAAACCAAGAACCAAAAATCTTTAAAAAAAATACGGGTTGCGAGAAGTTTCCCCCTGCAACCCGCATTCAATAGCGTGTGGATATGATCTTGAAATTAGTATAAAGAATAATTAGATTTTACTCAAGTCGCGATGAATTCAATTTCGGCGCAATGTAAAGCGAATCCCCAGATTCGCCCGTATATAGGCTAATAAGACAGCGAATCTGGGGATTCGCTTTACATTTTTAGTTATCTCCTAATGTGTACATACCCTGAGAATGTAGTCATCTCACCATCAAGCTCAATATCGAGCATGTAGAAATAACTGCCATCGGGTAGTTGAGTATTTTTATAGATCGCCCTCCAAGGATCAAGGTTGGTATAGCTTTCCTTTTCGTATACCTTGTTGCCCCATCGGTTGAAAACGTACAGCATATTAATTGGGTAGTTTTCAATGTTCTTTATTTTGAAATAGTCGTTCACGCCGTCCCCATTTGGACTGAAAGCGGTATATATTTCAAAATTATTGTCCAGGTCAACCACATCAATATTGATAACCGTGGTGTCGCACCAGCCGAGATCATTGCACAGAACCATGCAGAATTGGTCTTCACCTTCTTCAAGCCCCTTTATTTCGATACACGCTGTTCCGGTGGTAATCAATTGGGCATTATTGGTAAACGATTGACATTCATTGGTAAGGAATTCAATGTTTCCATTCAATTCACTTACATCTAAGCAATCAGACCAAGTTTCCCCTATACCAATTTCAACATAAATGGTGTCTGTCTGCGGAATGACGTCGGCCAATAGGTTGATGTACAATGTATCCGAACAACCATTCAGTAGATCTTGAGCAATTAAAACATGAAGACGGGTGTCATCAACAGTAATGCTTGGATTGAAGACAATACTTGAATTTGGCTCAAGGTTAAGCGTCGAATTACTGGCTATGTGCGTGATGCTCAAACTGCCATATAAGGTAGCTGGGTCGCCTCCAATGATACTCTTTTGGTCTTCATTGTTGGTCCAGTTGCCGGTCGGGTCAACTTCGTTCATTTTGGCAACCAGTTCGTCAATGGTGTCAAAAGAAAAGCCAGACAAGTTGTCCATAGGGTTTTCCCAATCGTCCAGACGGAAGGGTGGTGGGACAAAAGTTATCAATTGGCTATAACTGTAAAAGGTTGCTTTCTCACCGCACTCATCAATATCTGAGTTGAATGAAGAACCGTTCAGTATCAAGTTGAACAATGAAAACTCTGGGATATTCAAATCAGTAGGCAAACAGATTTTATTGGAATTGCCAAGTAGTGCGACGAAAATTGTATCGTTTGAGAAAATATATTCACATGGGTTGCAAACAATTGAGGAAGTCCCATCTACAAAGGTCGTTTCGATCATACTGCATCCTTCTGCGTCAGTGATGGTTACGTCATAAGAACCAGCACTAAGGTTGTCAGCGAAATTGGTATTGCTGATGTTGTTAGGCCAGTTGAATGTATAACCACCGTTGCCACCAGTTACTTCAAGCATCAAAGAGCCATCTTCGCCACCGCAGTCTTCCATGATCGATGTTACTGTCACATCGAAATCGTCAGGTCCATTAACGGTCACTTCCATGCTATCCATACAGTTACCATCAATAAGGTAAATGGTATAATTACCTCTAAATGCATTTACCCATGGGGTAAGTACAGATTGTGAAGTATTTGGATTAAATACTTGGTACTCAATTCCAGAAAGAGAGGATATTTGTCCTGGTTCACCAGGACATAAAGAATGCACGATATTTATGTCAGTTGGATCTATCTCAGGTTCCAGTTGTTCACCCAGATCAAATTCGAGTTCAGTGGTACATCCTGTCATTATGTCTTCCAATGTCACAGTTACCATTCCATCATATAGATCAGCAACAGTCACTTCAGAAATAAATTGAGCAGGAGCATTTCCTTTACTGGTTGTAAAGTTGTATTGATTGCTGTTTTCCAATGAAATGGTTATTGAACCATCTTCAAAACCACAATCAGATGGCAACGTAACAACTGATTGAATATCGCCTGTTTCAATACCTCCTTCCAATGTCACGAATTCAAACGTACTGCAATCGCTGTTGACCAGATCAGTCACTTCGATGATCCAATTGTCAGCAACAAGTCCATTTACTTCAATAGGTTGGTCGGGCGAAGCTTGTCCTGAAATAATTCCTGTACCAATGAGGCGGTATTCAAATGCATTGCCACCATTGATTTGGAAGGTAATACTTCCGTCAGCGTTTCCGCAAGTAGCATCGACTTCATCTAATATTTCGACTTCAGGGCCATTGGTAGAACTAAGTTGAACGGCCACTTCACCCTGGCATCCATTGGCATCAATGATGGTTGCAATGTGCTGACCAGCTTCTGCATTTTGGTATGGATTGCCAGCAAATGGGTTGGTATTCCAGCCCACAATTGCGTTGGCAGGCAAACCGATCAATTCGATGCTGCCATTATTGGCATCGCAACTTGGTTCGGCTGCATTAACGGTGATTCCATTTAAAAAATCAGGATCACTTACTTCTATGGCAAAACTGACTGGATCAATACAGCCACTTGCATCAGTAATGATGACTACTCCGTTTCCAGAGCCGACACCTGAAATATCCAAGGTAGTTCCGTTGACCATAGCACCTATTTGCACCGGTAAATTATTTAAGAAATAATCATAAGTGAAAGGTGCTTGACCTGAAGTTATTTCTATTGAAACACTGCCATTCATACCCAGACAGTCTGCATTTTCGGAAGAAAACAAGGTTGTAACACCACCGTTAGTTGCCTGCACAGCAACCGTAGCTTCATCGGTGCATCCACTTGCATCTGTCACCCTTACCAGATATGCACCAGATTCTAAATCATCAAAGGTGGAAGAAGCCAGTCCGCTGTTATTGATGGTTTCCAAAGCGTTGTTTGGATCGTTTATATCAAATAGCTCATAAGTGAAGCCAGAATTACCTCCAGCCACTTGAACACTTACCGTTCCATCGGCAGCATTACCGATACAGTCAGTGGCATCAGTGGAATTGGCCATGATGCTGATGCCCGAAGGTGTATCCAATACGGTTGATATTTCTGTTTCACAATTGGAACCTACATCTGAAATTGTGACAAGGTAAGTACCACCTGGCAAACCACTCTGGTTCTGGAGCGATGCATCCGAAATTCCAGGGCCACTCCATTGGAAAGTGTAACTTCCAGCCCCAGTAATATTAAGTGTAATTGAACCATCGGTTGCACCACAGTTCGGGTTGGTTGGACTTAAACTTGCCCCCGGATCAAAATCCGTGATGCTCAGCGTTGAGTTGGATGAAACTTGACATCCATTGTCCATCACTGTCAGGGCAACATTCTTATCACCAGGGGAAGCCCATGATGAAATGATGGTTTCGTTTCCATCAAAAACAAGCTGACCGCCATCCAACGACCAATCATAGGTCGCATTGGCACTGGCTGACCCAGTAAAATTCAATGTAATTTCCCCACCTGCACATAGGGTAGGAGAGGTGCTGAAACTCACTGTTGGAGCAGCAGTCCCGTTTACTGAAAAATTATCGGAAACAGAACAGCCACTGATGCCTGTAATATCGAAAGTAAAGGCATTTGGACCAAGTGCAAGGTCAATATCAAAAGTGACCGTTTGGCCATTGATTACTTCATTCGAAAATGAACCGCCAGAAATAATTACACTTTGAATATTCTCATCAATAGTCACTTCAACAGACGAAACAACATCTACACAAACATCGGATTCAGTTACCAGTGAGGTAATCACTGGCGCTGCACCCATGTCAATTAAAGTAACATCTTGAGATTGTACACATGAACCATCAGCATTAGTCACTTCAACCGTATAGGTACCTTCTGAAAGACCAATAAATTCGTTAGCGTCCTGAGGGCCAGCTATGCCTGTTAAGCTGTATTGCAATGGTCCATTGCCAGCTGAAGCAAGAACTGTAATCATCCCGTCGTCGTTGCAACCTGTTGGATGCGTGATGTTTACATCATCAATAACAGGGGCTGTTGGGCCGCCGACAGTCACAGGGTTCAAGTTATAGGCGACAGGGCAATTACCTCCTGCATTTCTCACAAACAAGGTATAATCACCTGCTGCAAGTCCCACAAACAAGGAATCAGTTGTCCAGTTAATATTGTCCAAACTATATTCGACCAGACCGTTGGAAGTTGCTGTGGCCAAAATTTGACCATCCTGCAATCCACAATTAGTCACATCTTCAGGTGTAACGTCTTTCCAAATAGGTTTTTGATCAATGATAACCGTAACTTCTGTTGAAGTCGCACAACCATCGGCATTTGTCATTGTAACAGTATAGACTGTCGTGGCCATTGGGTGCGAGAACGGATTTGCAATGGAATTATCGTCAAGCCCTGAGTCCGGCAACCATAAGATGGTAGCAGCGTCTGGGGCTTGCAATTGTACGCCAGTGCCACAATCAGTATATGAAGTTGCTGCTGGGCCGATAGGAGAAGAAAAAACGGTGACGTTATCCATGAAGGTTGCTTCGCAACCACTCACGGTCGTCACCGTCAATGAAACCTCAAAATTCCCGGAGGTGGAATAATTGTGAGAAGGAGATTCAAGATCCGACGAAGACGATCCGTCTCCGAAGTCCCAATTCCAAGAAGCTATGGTCTCATTATAAATTGAAGAATTTGTAAAATTTAAATCCTGTCCTTCGCAAGCCAAAGGTGCAGTGAACCCAGCTACCAATGAAGCACATGGGTCGCCTTCGCACAGTACAGATGCCTGGCTTGACAAACAAACTGGGATATTGGCGCCGATACCAAGAATGGTAATGGTCTGTCCAACATTCACGTTTGGATTGCCGAAAAACGGATCGGTATCGTTGTCCATCAAGAATATATCGCCCGCAATGCATGGGCCAATATTTTTGAAAGTGAACAATGGCGTAAGCTGGTTTGCCACATAAGCGATACCAGTTGTTGAGGCATTGTTCATAGAAAAAGAAATGTAATCGTGGGCAGGGTCTTCAACAGGGGCTACAGCTGTGCCCGCATGTGAAAAAGAAACGCCATTTACCATACTTGTGATTTCATCTTGTATAAAACCACCTGTTGGCGTTTTTATCGTGACCTGGAAATTTGTCGTTGTGGCCATTGCGCCGGATAAAGAAATATTTGGCATCAAAGAAACCCTCAATTCCCCACCTGGCAATTTATCGAGTTCGTAAGTTATGCTGCAATTGCTCGGAACAAATTCGCAGGCCAATGCACCTTCACCAACACACTCTTTTAGCATGTTGCCACTCACCACTATATTATGTCCAATATCAGCTCCAGAAAGTAAATAAGCATCATCGTCCATTACCAAATAGATGCTGTCCCCTTCGCATGTTCCCTCATTTTCAAAAGTAAAAAGCGGGAAAGAGCTATTAGCTACATAAGGTATGTCTGTGGTGTTTGGTGAATTAAGTTCAATGTTTATATAATCAAATCCGGGGTTCTCCGCAGGTGCAACGGTCGTTGTACCTGCGATGAAATCAACATTCGTGACCTGACTGGTCAAGTTGACAAAATCAAAACCACCTGTTGGCACTTTGATGGTAACCCTTAAATTTTCGGTTGTATCATTTGGCGAATTAAGTGACTCGCCTGAGGTCAGGTTAACTTGATACCGGCCATTTCCAAGGTTTTCAAGGTCAAGGAAAGTACAAGGTACATCTGGACAATCTTCCAAAAGATAGCTACCGATCTGGTTTTCACAATTGTTGACAATGTCCCTCACCCAAAGGGCGTAGGTGCCTGCCTCAAGATCAGTAAATGTTGGAGAAGATTGATATGCCGCTGGTGAGCCAATACCGTATTCCAGTTGACCACCATTGTTTGGAATGGCAGTAATCGTAATACTGCCGTCGTTCATTCCACAAGCTGGGTCATTCAATTCCACATTTTGGATAACTGCCGCCAATGGGCCGTTCAGTTCAAAATCGCCGACGTGGAACATACATATTCCACCTATAAATCTCACGTATATTTCAAATATGCCACCTGATGCCAAATCTGAAAACAACGGGCTTGTTTCCCAAGTCGCATTATTGAAGCCATTGATTGAATATTGTAACGGTAATGCAGCAAAAGGGCCTGAAGCAGTTGCCACTATTTCAATGCTTCCGTCTGCAGCGCCGCATTGTGAGGGATCGGTAAGGATAATATCGGTTATATCAATCGTGCTGACACCGTCTTCGCAAACAAAAGAGATGCTGCAATCTGCGGAAATTGCATTGTAATTTCCCAAATAAGCATTGCTGCCCCCGAAGCCGACCACCGTCATTACGTTGGTGAAAATGACATTCAAAGAATTCGGAAACTGAATTGGATCAGTATTGTTGTCATACAATTCCAGTGCCCCAACGCAAGATCCTGCATTTTCAAAACTAAACAGGGCAACTTCCAAATTCTCTTCTATGGTGATTCCAGTAGTTGGCGCATCCAGCGTAAAAAAGAAATAGTCGAAATCTGGATTTTCAGAAGGTGATATGGATGGCGTTGAAGCAGACCAAGTCCCAGCTTCACTGGTTATGGTTCCAATCTGAAACCCGCCGGTTGGTACCCTCAAGGTAATTTGAGCGCCCGCCAAAACCATATTGGAACCCAGCGGGTCATCAGCCGTTGCGCGAAGCAAAACCTGATAAGTACTGTTGTCAGGAAAGATTTTGACTTTGTACTCTACGCCTGTTTGTCCAAACAGGGATAGGCCAAAGAAAAGCAGGAATGCAATTGTAAGTTGAGGCTTCATAATAGCTGTATTATTGCATCTTTATGAAATGCTCACTGAAAAATAATGAGGAATGTATTTGACGGGAGAGGGGATGCCAAATGCTATTTTTCTTGTGAATTCAAAAAATACCGAGGGAGAAATTGAGGGGGAATAATGATAAAATAATTGTTGGTACTTGGGTGTTTTTCAAAAACGACGCCAAAAATCGGAGGTATGTGCAAGCGTTTGTTTTATTAACTGTATTCTTTGACTGTTACTTACTTCATTAAATTGACTTCACCTGAAAACAGGACGACTTCGCCATCAATGAACTCGACGTTCATGGTGTACAAGTAGGTCCCTGGATCTATCTCGTTTCCGTTTACCATTCCGTTCCATCCACTTTTTTCATCTTCGATCAAAAATTCTTCTTCGTTTAAAAACACCAAACCTCCCCATCTGTCGAAAACCTTCATAGATTTAATGGCGACTACTTCAAAACCACCATAAGGGTGGAATATATCATTGATACCATCTCGGTTTGGACTGAATGCATTGGGTATGAAAATATCCCGTGATTTGGTGACCTGGATACTTATCTGGTCTTCAGCTGTACATCCAGAATCATCCGTCATTCGAAGTCGGTATGTCGTGCTTTCGAGTGGCCGGACGACAGGGTCAGGACAATCCGAACAGCTTAACCATTCAGTGGGCGACCATTCTAATTGAACGCCGGAAAGAGGGAATACATCTGAATCAATGTAAACTTCTTCGCCATATTTAATGCTTTGATCCTCACCCAAATCGACTCCCATTTCTTGTTTTGCTGGGATAAGGAAATCTTCTGAAATCTTACATCCATTGTCGTCTTCAATAACAAGCCGAAGTGGTGCGCCTGCTTCAACTTCGTAGGTGTTTTCACTAACCAGGTTGTACCCGCCAATGATGTCAATGAAATATGGCTCGTGGGCATTTTCTACCGATAAAATATTCAAGAAAGCTTGATCCCCAAAACACTCAGGCTCTACCATCATGTAATCTACCTCCATGATTGGTGCGTCCTCGATAATAAAGGATTCAGTAGCTGTACAAATCCCTGATGAGGCTGTTACCGTGACCTGATATTCTCCAGGCCCGAGCATCCACGCATTGGAGAAGTTTCCTGTATTGGCATTTGGAGACCATTCATAAGTGTAAGGAGAAGAAGCACCTAACGGTGTAATATCAATGATCCCATCAATTTCACCGAAGCAACTTATGTCAATTATTTGTTCTGAAATGCTGAAGAAAGTCCAGGTGCCCACTTCCGTGGTGGCAAATTCCTCACAACCATTGGCATCAACGACCGTCACGGAATAGATGCCTTCGTTGAGTGAATCGATTTCAATATTAGAATTGATTGGGTCGATGTCCCAAAAATATTGATAAGCGTTAAGGTCAGGGCCACCTGCCCCAAAAATACCACTGATCCGGACAGCACCATCGCCGCTACCAGTACACGTAGCTGGTGCCGGTTCCAGTTCAACAGATATTGGTAATGGTTCAATAATTTGATATGTAGTCTGCCCAATACTGTCTATTACATCTGTAATCGAAATGTTATATATGCCTGCTGGCAGATCATCGAAAGTGACACTTCCTTCAAAGTTGCTAATAAAGGCACTGTTGGAAGCACCAGTTGTAGCATCAGTATATACTACTGTGTAAGGTTGTGTCCCATTGATTGCTTGTACCGTAATAGTTGTAACATCCCCATTGCATTTAACAGGGTTGTTGGTGGCTATCACAGATAAGCCTAAAACTGGGCATTCAACAGAAAAGTCTGGAGAATTACCTTCGTATGCATTTTGACCAAACCCAGCTTGTACGATACTGAATGTGTTTTCGGCATTTACGTTAAGGCTGTTAATAGAAGCAAATGGGTCGGTAGCATTGTCAACTAATTCAATATTGCTGCAAACATTGTTGTTTTCAAAAGAAAACAGCGGGATTTCAGTTCCAGGTATATATTGAATATTCGACATTGGGTTGACCAATGCAAAACTAAAATAATCGAATGCAGGTGCTTCGATTGGAGAATCGTATTGATCCTGCAAATCCCATTGGCCTGTAATACTTTGAAGGTTACCTAAGTCCAATTTACCAGAATCGGCTCTTATAGTAATTTGTGCACTTGAAGTCGTACTACCTGGTGGCGACCAGTTGACGCTAGGGATAATGGATACCTGATAGATTCCTGTTCCGGGTAATTGAGTTAATTTTCCTTGTATTTGCGAGTATACCGGAATGACAAATAGCAGGATGGGGGGCACGAACGAAAAGAATTTGAGTAAGTTTGACATAGTCCGCGCGTTAGTATATGAGTTAAACAAGAAGAAATTTGCAAGAACTATGCTAAGTTTTACGAGTGCCCAACATTCCAGCGAAAAGGGGTGTGATTTGATATTGAGAAAATGGGAAACTGGAAATTGGCAGAAAAATTAATTTCACAATTTCCAATTTCTTTAAATGAGATTCTCCATAAAACTTATCCTATCCATTCCGGTGCGCTGCTCGCCAACTTCTCAAATTTCTGGAAAAACTTTCCAACATACTGACCATCTACTAGGGCATGGTGTGCTTGTACTGAAAGCGGCATCATAGTTTTGTCCTGTTGATCAAAATATTTTCCCCAAGTAATGCGCGGTACACTATCGTGGGGATGGTAGTTCATGGCATGTGTAATCCCCGTGAAGCTGACCCAGGGGATGGTTGAAAGAAACAGGTAGTCGTCACGCCCCGGTTCATCTTCGAAAGAGGGGCCTTTTTTCATAAGCTCTATCCTTTTTATTGCATCATTGATGAAAATAGAAAAATCGGGATTATATTTTACTTCACAAAAACTAAAAACCTCGCTCACCTCTGTATCAACCGTAAAGGATGGGTGTACGCCATCATGTTCCACAATCTCATCACCCCTGATCCTTTGCCTGAATGGAGGAAGGTCATTAGCGGTTTTACTAACAGCCCAAGCTATGGTCGGCATAAACGGCCATCCTTTTTGTTTGATTGATTTTAGTAAGATACTTATGTCCACATTGCCTGAGATGCTAAAATGTGGGTGGGTCATGTTTTTGAAAAACTCAAAATGCTTTTGCCGGTGAGGATGCTCAAATTTTATGTATTTCATTTTTGATAGAAATTAGAAAAGCCAAAGGTATAAACCCCTGGCTTTTCAGCAATCCTCATCAATATAAAGATTACTTAGCTACCCGCTCAATGGTGAATGAGATCGTGGTAGGGATTTCCTGATTGTCATCAGAACCTAATGTCTGATCCAGTTCGAATTTATCATCAGAACAGTTGATGATGTTGTGTACACTTGGATTAGCTTCAGGCTCAGTATCATCAACCCAGGTAAGGGTGTTTTGTTCCCAATCTAAGGAATATGCCAATTCCAATGGTTCAGCAGAGGGTGTTTTCATGATGACCTTGCCTTTATTGTATTCAAAAGTGGTTGCCATGTATTCACTTTTTATCAGGTTCATTATTGACTCTGATAACTTGGAAGATTCAACTTCTGCGGAAGTTACTTTCCAATTGCCATCAATTGAGCAGCGTTCAGAGCTGCATGAAGAGAAGGAAGCGTAAATGCAGAAAGTGCAAAGAATGAACAGGAATTTTTTCATGTATCGGTGATTAAAGAAAGTTGGACACAGATCGGGACACAATGAACGCATTCAAAAATGCAACCATCTGTGGTCAACAGGATTTTCAAATTACAAAATAAAATAAATTAATAAAAAATATCATGCCACCTCCAGCACAGCATCCCCTTGTTCCACCAAAGTTTTTTCTTTTATGTAAATTTTCTTGACGGTCCCGGTTATAGGTGACACCACTGTGCTTTCCATTTTCATGGCTTCGATGGTGAACAAAGGTTGGTTTGTTTTCACTTTGTCCCCTTTTTTTACAAGTATGCTGCCGAGGTTGCCCTGCAAAGGTGCACCGACTTCGCCAGGTTCTGTAGCCTTCTTGTGTTTTTCAATGCTGGGCTTCACATTTCTGTCTTTCACGGTAATGGATCTGGCTGTACCATTGTACCGGAAAGAAACGACGACTTTTCCTTCGGGGTTTGGTTTGGTCTGGTTGAGGTATTGCACCAGCAAAGTTTTCCCTTCATCGATTTCAACCAGGGCTTCTTCATTTGCCGAAAGGCCATAAAAAAACAAAGAAGAGGGAAGACGGCTCACCTTGCCAAATTGCTCGATGTGTTCAACATACTCTTCGAAAACCTTGGGGTAAAGTTTATAAGAAATGAAATCGGTCATTTCATAACGTTTCCCAAATTTCAGGTGGAAGGACCGAAATTCTTTTTTGAAATCAATTGCTGGTAAATGGGCATTCGCTGGTCCTTTCAGGGGCTTTTCGTCTTTCAAAACAATCTTTGTGACCCGTTTTGGAAATCCACCTTTTACTTTGCCCAACTCACCTCGCAGCAGGGATTTTAGACTTTCAGGGAAAGCGAGTGCGTCTCCCCGTTCCAAAATGTCTTCTGTTGTGAGGTCGTTTGCAGTCATGAACATGGCCAGGTCACCGACTACTTTGGAGCTAGGGGTTACTTTTACGATATCGCCCAGAAGGAAATTGGCATGGCGGTAATTCTCTTTTATCTTGTCAAACTTTGATTCCAGGCCGAGTGAGCGAGCTTGAGGTTTCAGGTTGGTATATTGGCCACCTGGTATTTCATGCTGGTAAACTTCGGCTGTGCCAGCCCGTAATTCACTTTCAAAAGGATAGTACATTTCCCGCACCGCTTCCCAATAATTTGAAAATTTATTCAGGTCGTCAAGATTAATGGGGTTCTCCCGTTTGTGTCTTTCGAGCGAGGCAACCAATGAGTTGAAATTGGGCTGGGACGTTAAACCCGACATGCTTGCAATGGAAACATCTACAACATCCACCCCAGCTTCAATAGCTTTTAAGTAGGTGGTGGATTGGATGCCAGCAGTATCGTGGGTGTGCAAATGGATGGGGATGTCAATTTGTTTTTTAAGTGCTTTTATCAGCACCGCCGCTGCTTGGGGTTTCAGTAAACCCGCCATATCTTTTAATGCAAGTATGTGTGCACCTTCATCTTCAAGCCTTTTGGCAAGGTCAAGGTAATAATCAAGGTTATATTTTGGCCGGGCTGGATCGAGTATATCCCCTGTGTAACAAATGCAGGCTTCTGCGATGGAGTTGGTGCGTTGCCTGACCGTTCGGATACTGGTCCGCATAGAGGGCACATAGTTGAGGCTGTCAAAAATCCTGAAAATATCAATGCCCGTTTCGGCAGCTTTTGTTATGAACTCTTTGATAAGATTGTCAGGGTAGGCTTTGTACCCTACGGCATTGGTGCCGCGGAACAACATTTGCAAGAGCGTGTTGGGAATGGCTTTGCGCAGGCGTTTTAATCGTTCCCAAGGGCATTCGTGCAAAAAACGAAGTGCCACATCAAATGTCGCCCCGCCCCACACTTCCATACTGAACAACTGGTGTCCATGTGCGAGCGCAAAAGCTTCGGCGACATGAACCAGGTCATAGGTACGCACCCGAGTGGCCAGTAATGATTGGTGGGCATCGCGGAAAGTGGTATCAGTATAATGGATTGGCCGCTGTTTTTTCAACCAATTGGCAAACCCCGTTGGGCCAAGTTCTTCCAACTTTTGTTTAGTGCCGGGCAAACATCCATGCAGTTCTTCTTTGCCATTTTTAGGGGCTGAAATTTTTGGAGATTGAGGTCTCTTTAGACTAATGTTTTCATCTACAAACGGCACGTCCTGATTGCCATTGACCATTACTTCAGAAATATATCGTAATATTTTGGTGCCCCGGTCACGTCTGATGGGCATTTTTAGCAATTCTGGATGCTGCGATATAAAGTTTACGGTGGCGTTGCCATTTTGAAATTCTGTGTTCTGGACCAAGTTTATCAAGAAAAGCGTGTTTGTTTCTAAGCCTCTGATCCGAAACTCCAATAAGGCGCGCAACATT
This sequence comes from Saprospiraceae bacterium, assembly GCA_029263015.1. Classification (GTDB taxonomy): domain Bacteria; phylum Bacteroidota; class Bacteroidia; order Chitinophagales; family Saprospiraceae; genus UBA6168. Next base: position 18,633 of record JAJCYI010000141.1, read on the forward strand.
CGATCGCAAGCTCCTTTGAAAGTGTTGCCCCATACGGTAACTTTCACCAGCAGGCTATCAAAATAGGGCGTGATCTGTGCCCCTGAATAGCCATTGCCGCCATCGAGCCTAATGCCGAATCCTGCGGGGCTTCGGTAAGCGATAATGGTACCATAGTCTGGTTGAAAATTGTCTGCGGGCTTTTCTGTTGTAATTCGGCATTGGATGGCAAATCCTTGGCAAGTAATACTGCTTTGATCTTGGATATTAATAGCGTCACTGGTTAAACTGTGACCAGCCGCAATTAATATTTGTGCTCTGACCAAGTCAATTCCAGTAATTTCTTCGGTCACGGTATGTTCGACCTGGATTCTTGGGTTCACTTCTATAAAGTAGATATTTTCATCGCTGTCAACCAAAAACTCGACAGTCCCTGCATTGTTGTAACCGACTTGTTTAGCTATTTTGATAGCATAACTGAGGAGCTTTTGGCGGGTTGCTTCTTTTAAATTCTGGCTCGGTGCTATTTCAACCACTTTTTGGAAACGCCGTTGGACGGAGCAGTCGCGTTCAAACAGGTGTACGATATTGCCTTGGTTGTCACCCAATATCTGGACTTCTATGTGTTTTGGGCTCTCAATAAATTTCTCTAAAAAAACGGAATCATTTCCAAAAGCAATGCCTGCTTCTTTCTTTGCTTCATTGTAATTGCCAATAAGTTCTCCTTGGTCGAGGCAGACCCGCATTCCTCTTCCACCTCCACCTGCAACAGCTTTGATGATGACAGGGTAGCCGATTTTGCCTGCCCACTTAACCACCTCTTTTTCTGATTTAAAATCCTTACTGCCGGGGATCAACGGAACATCCGCTTCCTTGGCAACAGCTTTGGCTTTTATTTTGTCGCCCAAAGCCTCCATCACTGATGGTTTGGGGCCGACAAATGTGATGCCTTCTGCTGCGCACCGCCTTGCAAATTCAACATTCTCTGACAAAAAACCATAACCGGGATGAATGGCGTCCACCCCATGGTTTTTGGCCACCTTTATTATTTCATCTATATCGAGGTATGGTTTCAGCGGATCATTGTCAGCGCCGATCTGGTAGGCTTCGTCAGCTTTGATGCGGTGCAGCGAAAACCGGTCTTCGTAAGTGTAAACTGCCAATGTAGGAATTCGGAGTTCAGTAGCTGCCCTGAAAATACGGATGGCTATCTCACTGCGGTTGGCGACAAGTAATTTTTGGAATGGAAGGTTGGCATTTTTCTTCATGAAAAATAAACGGATATGAGGGTTTGTTTTGAAAGTCCCAAAATATGGAAAATAGTAGTTTCAATAGAAAGGAATTGGCCAAAGAATAAAAGAAAATCCAATTCGCCATTTAATAGTTGACAAAGCACTCCCAATTTTCAAAGTCATGTTTCGCAAAAAGCTACAAGCTTATCAAACTTGGATTTGGCGTGATCTTTTCAATAAAGCCTAATAATAATTGACCAATTTGCTTGATTACCTCCCATCGTCATCCTTTCCTCCCATCAAGTTTTGTGGACTGTTTCACTGCCTAATTTGCTTGTTGTGCAGGATTATTTTTGACTAGCTGCACAGAATTTGGTTAGTAATTTTCAATAGTGCCAATCTTGCTTGGAAATTCCCCTTACCTTTGCAACAAAATTGCACTGCAAGTTGTACTAAAGTATCAAATGGTCTCGTTGATAACAGGATTAATTAATAGACACATTTCTTCACATATCCAAAACACAAATAAAATGAAAAAAAGCATCCTGAAACAAGTTCTTTTTATTGCCGCTTTTTTTGCCTTCGCCGCTTCTATCTCTTCTTGTAACAAAGGTTATGGTTGCCCAAATAATTTCAAAGTTGTAAAAAACGCAGTTGAACTTGTCAAATAGTTGTGTGTTATTGCTTTTGACCTAATGTCCATAGCAGGTAAGGAACGATTATGAATTAATTCATAATCGTTCTTTATGTATCTGTAGAATGTTAACATTATTGACTTTGACCAACCTCAATACAGTACTTTTTAAATGAATTGGAAATCTTTTTCAAAACCTGAAGAGATCAAACTGATCTCGGATCGATCTTACCAAGTTCCCTGTCTTATATTCAAGCATAGTTCCCGTTGCAGTATCAGTTACGTTGCTAAATTACGTTTGGAAAGTGATTGGCCGTTTCAAGAAAATGAAATGGACTCGTATTTTCTGGATTTAATTGCAAATAAGGAAACTTCTAACGCAGTGGCAGAACAACTTCAAGTCCACCATGAATCTCCTCAAATCATTGTAATCAGGCAAGGTGAAGTCATTTTGGATGCTTCACATCTGGATATTTCCGTGGAAGAAATAAAGGGAGTTCTTGCAAGTGATTTAGTGTAAATTATTGCAAGTCAACTTCTTAAGTAGGAGGCTCCATTTACATCAATAATTCCACCTGTTATAAATGTTGCATTGTCGGATGCCAAGAAAACAATGGCATTGGCAACTTCTTCAGGCGTTGCAACGCGTCCCATCGGGCTTTGGTTTTTGATAGCTTCCCTTTGTTTTCCATTCAACATATTTTGGGTCATATCTGTCTCGACAAAGCCAGGTGCAACCGCTGTAACAGAGATGCCGTGTTCACCAAGTTCGAGAGCGAGCGATTGGGTAAGGGCATTAACGCCAGCTTTGCTTGCGCCGTATGCGGTATGTTTGGGTTCGCCCCTGAATGCACCTCTGGATGAGACGTTGACAATGTGGCCACTGTTCTGGTGCATCATTTGCCGAGCGGCAAAATAACAGACATTGGCTAAACCAAATAGGTTGACATCGAGGGTTGTCTTCCAAGCTTTCCTCCAATCCTCATAATTAGTTTCTTCGACAGGATGGGGCAAGTAGATGCCTGCGTTATTTACAACTACATCAAGGGTTCCAAATTCATCTATTACCGTTTCCATTAGTTCTTGGACAGCTATTGGGTCACTCAAATTTGCTTTTGCTGCAAAATGTCCCTGCCCTGGCAAGCTGTCCACTGTCGTCTTTGCCGCTTGCGTATTTTTAATAAAATTGATGCAGACCCGCCCACCAAGTTTGGCAAATGCCATTGCGGCAGCTTTTCCAATGCCTCTGCTGCCTCCTGTGATGAGGATGTTTTTTTTGGTAAAATCCATTACTTAGTAAAAGAAAATAAATAACTTAGACCAACTCAATAAGCGTGACTTATTATTTTATTCAGATCTTCGTTTCACATGGTCTAAGTTATTGATTTCACTTTTCTTAATGATATTCGAGTATTATTTGCCAGAACTAAACAAATTGATGCTGATCTGGATAATTTCAGGATAAAAAACGATCATGGCCAAAATCAATATTTGGATAATTACAAATGGCATTATTCCGCGGTATAAGTGTCCAGTTGTAATTGAGGGTGGAGATACGCCTTTTAAGTAAAAAAGTGAAAAACCAAATGGCGGGGTCAAAAAGGAAGTCTGTAAATTCACACCGATCAAAATTCCTAGCCAAATCAAATCAACATCATACCTGATGAAAATAGGCAGGACAACCGGTACAAAGATGAAAATGATTTCTATAAAGTCAATAAAAAAACCAGCTATAAACATGGCAACCATCACCACAAGCAAAAACATATGTGGTGATAATTGAGATTCCTCGATCAAGTTCACCAAAAAACTGTCGCCGCCCATTTCGCGGAATACAAGGGAGAAAGTCGTTGCCCCCAGTAAAATAATAAAAACCATGCAGGTTAGGTGGGTGGTTTCGCGCATGACTGATTCAAGAACTGGGCGATTGAATTTTCCTTGACCAATAGTCATTAATGTGGCTCCCATTGCACCAACTGCTGCCGCTTCCGTGGAGGTTGCCCAACCTTTAAAAATAGAACCTAACACTGCCATGATCAGTAGCATGGGGAGCAGGAATGCATGGACTACTTTCTTAAAAAAATCTTTTTCTGCAAATTCCCTAATTTCTTTTTCTGGCATCCGAGGTGCAGCATCAGGGTTAATCAAGGAATAAATAATAATGTACAAAATATACGCAGCTACCATTAACATTCCAGGTAATAGGGCAGCGGCGAACAGGTCTCCAATATTAATACTCATAATACTGCCAAGCAGCACCAGCACGACCGACGGAGGGATGATCTGGCCAAGCGTTCCAGAAGCGGCAATTGCACCAGTTGCAAGTTCTGGTTTGTAGCCTCTATTCAGCATGGTAGGCAAGCTGATGAATCCCATGGTAACCACGGTAGCGCCGACAATCCCAGTCGAGGCGGCCAATAATGCACCCACGATCACAACTGAAATTGCCAGACCTCCTCTCAGTTTTCCAAATAGCATGGCCATGGTTTCCAATAGGCTTTTTGCCAGACCGGATTTTTCCAACATGATCCCCATGAAAATAAAAAGCGGTACAGCGATCAGATTATAATTTGTAAGAACACCCATAAACCGCAACGGTAGGGCTTCAAGGCTGGAAGGTTCGAGGAAACATATGGCATATAAGATTGATAGCCCGCCTAACGTAAATGCCACCGGAAACCCATAGAGTATCAAGATGAAAACACATAAAAAAAGTACGATGGCAAGGGTTTCTATGCCCATATATTAATTCGTAAAATGGTGAACATTAGAGTTGTTTGATGGAATGGCTGGCAACCATGGCTTTTTCATTTACAATTCCTCATTTTCATTTCATAAAACCGGCTCTTCCTCTTTCTTTTGAAACAATTCCAGGCCCGCATCGATCAGTCCAGCTATTGCTTGCAAAAGCAATAAAACCATGCCCAGGGTTATGCAAAATTTTATGAAGTATCTAGCTGGAAGCCCGCCCGGTTCTGGAGAGCCTTCATTAATTAAAAAAGACTCCATCGCATATCCGTATGAAAAATAAATGACAGCGATGCACCAAGGAATCAAGAATAAAAGGTATCCCCAAAAGTTACACATTGCTTTGTCCTTGGATGTGAATTTCTCATAAAACAAATCAACTCGCACATGCCGATCATGCTTCAATGCATAACCTGCGGCCAATAGGAAAATCATGGCATAGAGATGCCATTCGATATCCATTATCCAGATTTTGGAAAAATTAAAAAGCTTGCGTGCCACCACATCAAAAAAGACAACAATGGCGAGAAGGGCTGTCAGCCATGCAGTAGCGCGCCCAACCCATTCGTTGAGGTTGTTGATTCTTAATGAAAGTTGTTGAAGAAATCTTGTCATATGGCGCTTTGAAATCTACATCATATTAAACGGGTTGTCTAAGAGTATGTTTTAAAATTTAATTCTGAATTCTTGAAAGAATGATATCAATAAATGTGATCTGGACAAAGGCCGCAGAAGATTCAGGGGTTTTCTCGTAATCCTTGCTCAACCTCCGGAAGAAATTGAACCATGCAAACGAGCGTTCGACCTGCCATCGGCCGGTTTGCGGGACAAACCCTTTCTGGCTTTCCGGCTTTTGTGAGGTGTCCGTTTCCCATTTGTAAATGGCAGCACATTCTTTGAAATACCCACCGTAGGCTTGGTCGGCCCTGATGAGTTTCATCTTTTTTGAAAATTCATCGATCTGCCAGAGGAGTTCGATGCCGGCTTCCCCGTCATGGATGTTGGCGGCCGAAACATGCACGGCGATGGGCAGCCCGATCGTGTCAACCCCTATGTTCCGTTTGCGGCCATTGACGAGTTTGCCGCCGTCGAAGCCGCTTGACAGGGACACGAACGGACCCTTTTTGACGCTTTGGCTGTCGACCGCACAGGCTGAGGGTTCCGGGCCTTTTCCATGTGCAACCCGTTCTTTTACAACCAATTGCATCAGGATAGAAGCCCACGTGCCGTTCTTTTTCCATTTGCGGAAGTAATAGTAAACGGTTTGCCACGGAGGGTATTTTTCGTCCATGTTCCGCCATTGGCAGCCCGTGCGGTTGAGTTTGAAAATAGCGTTGAGCACAGTGCGCAGGCAATTTTTGCGCTTGCGGCCATTGTCTACAAAATCTTTTATAGCTTCCCACTGGGAATCGGTCAGCTCGGTAAACCGGACACGCCGAAAAGGCAGTTTGACTTTTACCATCGTAATTTATGATTTAGGAAACACAAATTACATGGCCGATCCCCATTTTTAAAGGATTATCAAATTTT
>JAJCYI010000142.1 GCA_029263015.1 Saprospiraceae bacterium
TTCCACCTTTTCGCCGGACGGCACACGGTATGTCAGGTACGACCGTATCAACCAGGCCCTGCTGTACAGCTTCGACCGTTCCACGGGCCAGCTAAGCAACCTGGTGCAACTGGAGGCGGACACCACCTTCGAGGGCTACGACGGCTCCATCGCCTTTTCGCCCTCGGGGCGTTTCCTGTACGTCAACTCCACGCTGCGGCTGTACCAGTTCGACCTGGAGGCCTCCGACATCCAAGCCTCCCGGATGCTGCTCGGCGAGTACGACGGCTTCCTCTACAAGGACATCTTCCCTGCCGACTTCGGCCTGATGCAGCTGGCGCCGGACTGCCGGATCTACTTCCCCACCCGCAGTTCCACGCCGTTCTACCACGTCATCAACTTCCCCGACCGCAAGGGGCCGGAGTGCGGTTTTGTGCAGCGGGGCCTACCGCTCATCGCCACCAACATTGCCTCCATCCCCAACTTCCCCAACTACCGCCTCGGCACGGGCTTTCCCGTGTGCGACAGCACCATACAGCTGGTCGTCAGCAGCGTGCAGGTGCCGCACCCGCAGCGCCGGGTGGCCGTCTTCCCCAACCCTGCCAGCAGTTATGCCACCATCGAAATGCCGCAGCCGCTCACCACCGATAGCAGGTGGTCACTGTACAGCGCCGTGGGGCAGCGGGTGCTCTCGCAAAAACTTGGAAAAGGGCAGGTGCGGTACAATGTCCCGCTGGCAGGTGTGCCACCGGGGCTGTACTTTTGGGAGGTACGCTTGGAGGGTGTGGGGCTGGGGAGCGGGAAGCTGGTCGTTTCGGAATGAAAAACAGGAGCAAGAAGCGACACTTTTCCAAAAAGCGTCGCTTCTATGTCTGGTGGGGGTAATTTTTCAGATAAATATTTCTTGATTTTATAAAAATGGCTATATATTCGTGACTGAGAGAAATACGTTTAGGGAAGAGAAAACAAAATGAGCAAACGACCATTATCCTATTTGGGCATTCAGTTATTGTTTTGGGCATTGTTGCCCTGCCTTTCGTTATTGGCTCAGCAGCCCGATGCTGAACCGTTTTATATCCCCCCTCCATTACAAGTCGAGTTTGTTCCTAAAAATGGTTTTTATACTGATTCCATCGACGTGCAATTGCTTGCCCCAGGGGCTAAGGTTTATTTCACGACCGACGGCACGGAACCACGACCCATTTCGGCGCACCGTTTTACTACCCCGCTGAGGGTCACACGGACGACGGCAATCAGAGCCATCGCATTGATGAAAGGCGAAATAAGCCATGTTTTTTCGGCTACTTATTTTATTGATGAACCTGAACCAACTTTCCCGGTTGTTTCTGTTTCGGTAACGCCTGCTTTGCTTTTCGATCCGGTGATGGGTTTGTTTAGGAAAGGGACGAATGCGGTTGATTCGCTGTGGTACCTGCCAGGTGCCAACTTTTGGAGCCACCAGGAGCTGGTTTCCAATTTTGAATTTTTTGAAACGGACGGTAGGTCTGTCTGGGAGAATGAAACTGGGTTGCGGTTGTTTGGTGGCATGAGCCGGCTTTCCAGGCAAAAGTCTCTGAGCATCACTGCTCGGTCGCGGTATGGCGACAAGCGCATCCGACACAAGGTTTTTGGAAAAAAAGGATTAAAAAAGTACAAGTCACTGGTGCTCCGCAACAGCGGTAGCGACTTTGGGGGTACCCATTTCCGAGATGCTCTTATGACTCACCTGGTGAAAAGCTGGGACCTTGATGTACAAGACTACCGCCCTTCGCAAGTTTATATTAATGGAAAATACTGGGGCGTTTACAACCTTCGAGAAAAGATAAATCGCTATTTTATACAATCTCACCACGATGTGGACAAAGATAGCCTTGATCTGATCGAGCACCGCTTGACCCGCAAGAATGGCCGCACCGATAATTATCGGGAATTGCTCCGTTTCCTGAAAAAAAACGACCTGTCGCGCTCCGCTAATTATGCCTATGTCAAGTCACAAATGGAAGTAGGGAATTTCATGGACTTCCAAATTGCCCAGATCTATTTCGACAACCAGGACGCTGGCGGCAATATCCGTTTTTGGCGGCCACAGACCCCCAATGGCCGCTGGCGCTGGATCCTGTACGATACAGACTGGGGCTTTGGTCTCAACGATAGTAAAGCATACCGAAACAACAGCCTCGATTTCCATACCGATCCTAATGGCCCCAGGTGGCCCAATCCGCCTTGGAGTACTCTTATTTTGCGTAAACTATTGAAGAACAGGGACTTCGAGCGGGAGTTTGTTACCCGTTTTTGTGATTACCTGAACGAAGACCTCGAAGAAGTTCATGTGCTTGCCACGATTGATAAATTCTATAATAAACTGCTCCCCGAAATCCCGCGGCACCTTGACAGGTGGCGTCTTGACAAGGAAAAGTGGGAAGGGGACGTGGAAACTTTGAGGACTTTTGCCAATGCGCGCCCAAGATATATTCGAAAATTTTTGAAGGACAAATTCGACATTGGTGAGGAACGAACCATCAACATACAGGTCGGGGATGGAGGGAAAGTAGTGGTGAATAGCCGCATAAAATCGAGGGAACATTTTACGGGGAAATATTTTGAAAAAATACCGTTGCGGCTGCTCGCCAAACCTGACCTCGGTTATCGTTTTGTACGCTGGGAAGGGGAGGGCATTGATTCCGAATCGCCTGAATTACTGCTGGAACTGACCCCCCCGATCTTAGACTTGTGGTGTGTTTTTGAAAGGTTCGAACATCCGCTGGCCGGGAAGGTCATCATCAACGAACTCAGCTGCAACAACAAAAAAAGCCAAGACTGGATAGAAATTTATAACTCAACCAAAGAACGGATCAACCTGAAAGGCTGGGTGCTGACCGATCGTAAAAATGAATTTGTTTTTCCGAATTATACCCTTCCTCCAAAAGGCTATGTCGTGATATGTGAAGACTCGGTAAGATTCCTGAAAGTACACCCTCAAGTGCAAAGCTTGATCGGTGGCCTTAATTTCGGATTGAACAAACGGTATGAAGTAATCCAGCTATTTTCACCCGAAACGGCTGCGGTGGATAGCTTGGCTTATGAGTTGGAACCAATGGACAGCGTTTTTTCTTTTGACCTGTTGCTGCCAGCGCTCGACAATGGCGACCAAGGGAATTGGGAAATTGTGATGGGCAGCGGTTCTCCAGGTGCGGCCAATCAATATTATTTGACCAGCAGCATACAAGCGAGACGGGATCTTTGGATGCAGATCGGTGGGGCTTTGGGTGTTGTTTTCCTTTGCCTGATATTTCTGGTGCTGAGGGCGAAGGGTGTTTTCCTTTAAGACCTGTCAGGTTGTTTTTTTTATATATGTTGAGGGGGATTAATCCCCCTCAACATATATAAAAAAAACAACCTGACAGGTCTGCGCAAGCAAACATCAATTCCTGCCACCATGAAATTCCACCAGTCCCTCCATGGGTTCTTTCAAAAACAAACCAGTCTGAATGCCATGTTCAAGTGCCAACTCACAGATGAGTTCCTGAAAGCCAAAGGCAACTGAACCAGTAAAATGAATAGGCAAGGAACCCTTGCGATAGTAGGGCAATACCATTAGGTCAAAGAATCGGGAAAAATGTTCATGGAGTAAAGTGGTCATATAAGGCTGGTTCCTATGGTCGTTCGCAAAACGAGCAAACGAAGCCAAAAAGCGACTCGGCATTTGACCCTGATACACTTCATCAATTATTTTTTGCTCATCTAATTCAAAAATCTCCACCATCTTCGATTTAATTTGTGACGGTATTTTATCGTATAAAAAATCGATGACGAGTTGTTTTCCGAGCGCTGCACCACTGCCAGCATCACCAATAATGTAACCATAGCCCCGCCTGTTTTCCACTATTTTTTTTCCATCATAAAAGCAAGTATTCGACCCGGTGCCTAAGATGCAGGCAATTCCCTTTTTATCTCTACAAAGCGCTCTTGCAGCGGCGAGCAGGTCAGAATTGACCTCAATTTGTTTTGCATTGGGGAAATGTGCTTGCAGTATTCTTTTGATCTTTAATTTTTTGCTGTCGTTGTCACATCCTGTCCCGTAATAATAAATTTCACCGACACCCTCCGTGAGGGAAACAACATGTTTTTCCAACAATTGCATAATGGAATCTTCGTCCATATAATAGGGACTGATTCCAGGACTGGTGATCCGGCTAACGATCTTACCATTTTGAACAAAACACCAGGCTGTTTTGGTAGCGCCACTATCTGCGATTAGTTTCATTTCCCTTTTACTATCTTTCTTACCGTCACTGCTTCCCCTTGCCGGATAAAGAGCCAATACATTCCCGAAGGCAGTCCGCTCAGGTCAAGTGAAAATCCAGCTTGTTCTTTTGGTTTTTCAACAGCTTCCCCGATTAGGACGGTCCTTGAGAGTGCATCCACAAGCTGGAGGGAAATCGGGAGGGTCAAGCCATTTTCCACCATCCCGTTCAATTCCCCGTTGGTGGGGTTGGGAAATAGTTGAACAGTCTGGTCATTCAAAAAAGCATTATGCACAGCAGTTGCACCAGTGCCGACCCATTCATCATTGCTATAAAAAGAATCGAGCGAATCCCGAACGGCTTTGACTCGGTAGAAATAACCAGAATTGGGGAGAACAGTGTCGTCCTGATAACTTTCTGTATCAGGCGGAAGCGTCGCCAGAATGGCGTATTGATTGTTGAAAGTCATAGAACGTTCCAGCACATAGTTGTCCTCGTCAGTAGCGTTATCGTTCCAGGTCAGGTCAATTTGAGTCGGTGTAACTCCAAAGCCTTCCAAGTTGCTTGGGGCTGCCACAGCTGAACTGCAATCATTTTCGATGAGATTAACCACAGCTTGTCGGATAGCTGGGACTTGGGGGTAAAATAAATCGCCGGGACAGACAGTAGAACACCCATCTCTGTGTCCAACAATATTGGGAAGAGTTAGGCCGGAGGGTGAGTGCCAAGCCATGCCCAACGGGTCAATGTCTTTGTCACAAACTTTCCAAGAGAGTAATGCAGCGAGCGTGTTTTTTGCAAGGTCAGTGGGTTCGGCGTTAGTAAAATCTCCAATCACGGCAGTACCCATAGTATAGGTGTTCTGGCCGCAGAAATGAGCGCCGAGCACGTTGTCCCCTCGACCCTGATAAAGTACACCATTGGGGTCGATGAGCCAGTTGTAGCCAATGTCGCTCCAGCCGTTATTATTCACGTGGAAATCCCAAATAGCCCGCACCACGGCTGACCAATCATTTGCTGTATTTGAAGTTGCGGTATGGTGAATAATGAGGTGGGTAACATTGGTTGAGGCAGGGTTTGGGTTGGGTGGACAATCTCCGGTCGGACACCAATCTTCCCGGGCCTGGTGTGCTGGCTGGGGGCATTGGCAGAGGGAGCGATTATTTATCCCATTGTCGGAGGAGCCTGTTGATTGTGAAACGCCAGGATTGTAAAAATGGAGTTGCACTTGTTCTGGCAGACAGCTGCTAATAGGGAGTATCGTTTTGATTTCCAACGAGTTATAATTATTTTCCAAAAACATCAAAGTACTGACTGCTCGGTACGCATCTGTTTTTCCGTGGGGGTCGGTTTCGAGAAGTTGCCATGCGTCCCATGCATCTTTTCCTGTTTTAAAGCGGACAAAAAACTGCGCTTTTTCCACGGGACAATTTTCAATAACCCAGTTGGCAGAAAATGCCAAAAATGCCGACGGGCCTTTTTGGAGGGGCATTTCAAAAGGTATGGTGTACTGCGGCAAACCTTTATTAGAAGTGGTTGGCGTAAACGATTGGAAATCTGATTTTTGGATATGCAAAATAGCCCGCTGGGACGAAGTGTTTTCAGGCTGGCCAAAAGCCATGGACATACAAACAATTGCCAAAAGACTGAGAAGGATAATTTTTTTCATGATGTTTGGTTGGAATTTTTTTTAGAGGTCAGAATCCTCACTCCTCTCTTCTAACACTTTAGGCAAATAACCTCGTCAAAATGTCCAATTTATTAGTTTAATCTGCCTAAAGATAATTGCATTTCATAGTAGGTCAACATTTATTGCGTGTCAACATGTTCTTTCATTGCCATCCGGACACTTCCATGTTTCATCAATAAGCTGTGTGCGTCTTCGTAAGAAAGATGGAAAGCGTTTTTCAGGATTTTAGTGCCCCTGTCCACCAACTTATTATTGCTCAGTTGCATATCCACCATTTTATTGTCCATGATTCTGCCCATGCCGATCATTACCGTAGTGCTAATCATATTCAGCACCAGTTTTTGTGCGGTGCCAGCTTTCATGCGGGTGCTTCCAGTGACGAATTCTGGGCCTGTTATCACTTCAATCGGGTAGTCGGCATATTGACTGACTGGTGCTTTGGGGTTACAGGTGATACAGCCTGTAATAATACTGTGTTCTTGGCAAGATTTCAAACCTCCTATTACATAAGGTGTGGTACCTGATGCAGCAATGCCCACCACGACATCCTGGGAATTGATATAATGTTTATTCAGGTCTTCCCAAGCTTGAGTAATACTGTCTTCTGCAAACTCGACCGCTTTGCGGATGGCGCCATCCCCTCCAGCTATTAAGCCGATGACCCAATTGTCGGGTACACCATAAGTAGGCGGACATTCAGATGCATCGAGGATGCCAAGCCTACCACTGGTACCGGCACCAATGTAAAACAACCTGCCTCCTTCTTTCATTTTTGAGACAATGGATTTCACCAAGGGCGCTATTTGTGGGATCGTTTCTTCAACAGCAAGCGCAACGGTCTTGTCCTCCTTGTTGATGTTCTTCAGCAAGTCCTCGACAGGCATTTTTTCGAGATGGCGGTATGGAGATGGTTGTTCAGTAATGTTATTCATAAGCAGATATTTAAGTAGGGAACTTAAAAGTGTCGATTATTGAACGCTACCTACTTACACAAGATGCGGAGAGAAATAAAGATTATTATCCTTATCCAAATGCCGAAAGGGATAACAATACGCAAACGCCTCCAAATCCGTAATCACAGGATATGATTTTTACCCTTATCCGACAGTAGGGCGAGAAAATAACACCGATATGCCTGCTGTTCCTGATGTATAAAGGAAAATTATATTACATTGCTGCCCAGCAGATTTTGTTCCATGCAAAATCTGCTGGGCAGCAATGTAATTACTTATCTTAGGAACTATGTAGAAATAGATTTACAAATTTTGAGTAGTTAATTTTGGTCTTAGTTTTTATTTTAAAAATAGGAGTTATATTGATATAGTGACCGTTTTTAAAGTAAAAAATAAGGGCAAAAGAAACAGTCAAAATTGTAAATTTATTTTTCCATAGTTCCTTATCCTCTTCTGATAGATCAAGCTATCTGTGCGGAATAGGATATTAAAACAAAATTAGTATGAAAAAACGTTACTTACCTTTTTTTCTATTTATCACATTGTGCTTTATGGTGGCCTCAACTGTAAATGCCCAATTGACTTGCGATGCACCCAATGTCATTGTGGACGACAACCTAGATGGCTACGCAGAAGGCGCGCTGGGGCCACAAGCAGCACATTGGACCACTTGGAGCGGTAATGAAGGAGGGGCAGAGGATGGCGAAGTCACTTCTGAAAATGCCAATTCAGCCCCTAATAGCCTTAAAATAGTGGGAGAATCAGGTGGTGGTCCACAGGATGTCCTGCTGCTGTTGGGTGACAAGACACAAGGAATGTACGTGCTGGAATGGCAGATGTATGTTCCTGAAGGAGTAGCCGCCTATTACAACATCCAACATTCTGAAACTCCAGGTGACGAATGGGCCAACGAAATCATGTTCGAATCGGACGGCAGTGCGGCCCTCAATGCCGGTATCCAAGATGCGAGGGTCTTTTCCTACCCACAAGAAGAGTGGTTCAAAGTGCGCTATCTGATTGATCTGGACAACGATCTGGCCTATCTTTGGGTAGCTGGGCGGTTCATATATTCTTGGCCTTTCAGTTGGCAGACCACCTCAATGGGCGGTACCAAAAGGCTTGGTTCTGTGGATTATTTCCCCATTGACGACAACCATTGGTTTTACGTGGACGACATCTATTATGCCGAAGTTCCAGCAGCTGAGGCTGGGAAGTATTGCCATTCAGCCACCACCATTGATGTTGGAACTCACACCATTGGAACTATTGATTGTTTCGGGGCGGGTTTCACGGTCAGGAGCGGAGGCCAGGGGCAAGCTGGTGCGTGGTACGCTTACACGCCTTCTGAAGATGGTGTTATTTCGTTGACTTCTTGTGGAAACGGAGGGGATTCGAGAGTTTGGATTTTTTCAGGAGGTTGCGAAAACCTGAACGTAGAAGGCGTTAACGATGACCTCTGCGGGATAAATATGGATGGCGAAGATGAATGGGCGTCGTACCGCGAAGCAATGGTGACCGCTGGCGAAACCTACTTTATCGTTTGGGACAATATTTGGGAAGATGGGAATTTTGATTTCACCCTTGACTTCACCACAGATGTGCCTGCTGACGGAGATTTTTGTGAAACTGCTATTGCCATAACTCCGGGTACTTATACCATTGATCAGATAAATGGGCATGCAACAGTGGCTGGGCCAAATATCAACCATACTGGTGCCAGTACGACCGCTTATGATCAATCCGAATGGTATGCTTTCACTCCCGACGAAGATGGGATGATGACGGTTTCTTCTTGTGCACTAACAGACGAAGACACTCGCCTTTGGATTTATACAGGAGATTGTGGCATTGAAAACATCCAATTGTTTGCCAATGACGATGATGGTTGTGGTTTGCAATCGTTGTTGATGGATATGGAAGTGGATGCAGGTACGACCTATTATATCGAATGGGACAGTGAGACTTTGGATGCTCCTGGATTTGATTGGGAGTTGATTTTTGATCCTGCCACGGCCGTAACGGAAGAGGAGTTTCTTTCAGCCTTCACGCTCACTCCAAATCCAGCTTCCAATGCTGCTTTTGTCAATTATCGTTTTTCAGAATCAACAGACCTTACTATTCGCCTTATTAATAATATTGGTCAACTGATCAGCACGCGTAAAATAAGCAGTACCCTCTCTGGCAGTGAGCGCTTTGATTTATCTGGGATTGCTTCGGGGATATACTCTGTGGTGATGACTGATGGTGAAAATGTAACAACTCAGAGGCTTGTGGTGGAATAAGGATTTCATTCCGCAACTTTCTTTTAGTTTTATAATAAATGATGAGGCGGTGTCTTTGGACACCGCCTTCTTTTGCAACAAAACGCCGATTGAAGTATTCCTTTTGTTTGTCGGAATATTGGCATTTTAAAAGGTAGGGCACAAGGAGGTTGTATATCTCGAGACATTCGTCTAAATTTGGCCAGCCTATGTACAAGGTGGAATTGCCAATCCGCATGTTATCATTTTAGATCTTCACCTTTTCTGTTATAGCCCATTGAACAGTTAATCATTACAAGACCTGTTGGTATAGGAATTTATTCAGTACGAATTCAGTGTTTACCTGATTCGACTTTCCATATTTAATAATCTATTTTAATCAAGATCACCCATGAAGAAATTCTATTCTATCTTTCTTTTTTTTCTGTTGAATACTTTGTGCAGCGCACAGGGAATTAATTTTTTTGATATACAAGATTGTTGTACTGCTGGCCGTCTTGAAGGGCCAACAACCTTACAAGTGTTCATGACAGTCGGTGCTGGAGTTGACGATGACCCCATACAGGATTGCTCATGTGCCGACGAACCAGAAATAAACACATTTTGGTTTGAATTTGATGCCCTTTCATCTTCTGTCCTTGAGTTTATTGTAACACCCATGACGCATGCAGGAGACTACGATTTTGTAGTATTTCAGGGAGGATGCCCATGCGGTTCACCTGGAAATTTAGTGCTGGAAGTCGCATGTGATAATTCTCCTTTGCCAGGAGGTATGCCTGAGCCAACCGGCATGGGCAATCCGGCGCAATGGGGCTTCCCCGGGGCTACGCAATTCCAACCAGGTTTTCCTATGCTGGAAGGTGCCACTTATTATTTGATGATCAACAACACAACGGATGCAGGTGGCTTTACCATTGAATTTGGACCGAATGTTAATATTGGGCAATTACCTAAACCTGGGCCTCCTGTGACTGGCCCAACTGCATTGTGTCCTGGGGCTGAAGCACAATTCATGACAGGGGGGAACCCAATGTTTAATATAGATTGGACAGTGAACAATGTGCCCGTTCCAACATTAACTAGTACCCCCGTACTTAATTGGGAATTTCCTGATACCGGAACATTTGAAATTTGTGCCACTATAGAAGTGGGATGTTTAATATTCGATCCGTCGTGTATTACTGTGGTGGTCGAATCCATCCCGACGACCATCCTTTCTGATGTGATATGTTTTCCGCCCGGTATTTACAATGCACCCGATGGCAGCACGCTTTTCGCCCCAGGGGTCTATGATTTTACATTTGAATCCTTACTCGGTTGCGACAGCACGGTTCAACTGACATTGGCTTCAGCGTTTGGTAGTTTAGAGGTCAGGTCAGCGATAGTATGTGAGGGTGACTGTGTTGAATTTGAAGGTCAAACCCTTTGTGAATCAAACGTTTATGAAGAGACCTACTCCAATCAGGAGGGCTGTGATAGTACCATTCAGTTTAATTTGATTGTAGTGCCGTTGGAGACGCTCATAGATATAGAAGATACGCTTACTTGCAAAAAGACAAGCGTCACCCTCGACGGAAGCCTGTCGCTTGGCGGTGCGGATATGATTTATATTTGGACAAATTCGGCGGGCGATACCATCGATACCGATTCGATTACGGTGGTGGATGAACCTGGATTTTATACCCTGACGACAACAAGTTTCATTACTGGGGATACTTGTATGGACTTTAATACGATCGAGGTAATTGGAGATCTTTTACCACCAGAAGAGGTAACGGCCATTGGCGACACCTTATCATGCTTGGTCGATACGGTAGTGCTGATGGGGAATTCAATAACGCCAAATGTTACCTATGAATGGTCTGGGCCAAATGGGTTTAGCTCCTTTGAACAAAATCCTTCAGTTCTTGATACGGGAATATATTCGCTGACTGTCACGGGTGAAAATGGCTGCATAGATTTTGCCTCAACTCAAGTAATTGAAATTTTAGA
Organism: Saprospiraceae bacterium; assembly: GCA_029263015.1. Lineage (GTDB taxonomy): Bacteria > Bacteroidota > Bacteroidia > Chitinophagales > Saprospiraceae > UBA6168. Next base: position 11,120 of record JAJCYI010000142.1, read on the forward strand.
GGAGATTGAAACCTCGGCTGTTGGAGGTACAATAGATTGCATAAATAGCTCAGTTGTTATAAGTGGCAATTCACAAGTACCCAATGTCACTTATTTATGGGAAGGGCCTAATGGCACATTTTATAATGGGCAAAACCCCACAGTAACTGAAGTAGGCATTTATATTCTCACTGTAACTGATGATAATGGTTGTACAGGGACTGCGGAAACAGAGGTTAAAGAAAACACGATTCTTCCTGAAGTCAATACGACTGATGTAGAGATTTTGAATTGTAATTCAACGACTATTCTTTTAAATGGTGCTGGTTCATCTTTTGGAAATGATTTTAGCTATTTATGGACAACAACCAATGGTAATATCGTTTCTGATGAAACGACTTTGACTCCTACCGTCAACGTTATTGGTAATTATACATTGACTGTTACCAACAACTTGAATGGTTGTACTAATACTGCTACCACGTCTGTTGAAGAATACCCTCCTCTTTTCGCAGTTATAACGTCCCGAGAGAGTATATCCTGTTTCGGAGCAGATGATGGATCTGCTTCTGCTGTTGGCTTTGGGGGTGGTGGAACATATACTTACGCTTGGTCGAATGGTCAAACTACACCTGATGCTTCTGGCCTCAGTGAAGGTATTTATACAGTGACCATTTCCAGTGCCGGCAATTGTAGTGCTGTGGTTTCTGTACTCATTACCCAGCCCTCTACTCCTTTATCTGTTATTGCTTCTGCAACACCCGAAACAAATGCCGGTGCAAATGATGGTACTGCTACTGCAAGCGCTGACGGTGGTACACCGGATTATTCCTACCTATGGAGTAATGGCGAATCAACAAGTTCAATCACTGATCTGGCCCCAGGGAATTATACTGTTACCGTGACCGATGAAAACGACTGCGAATCTATTCAAACAGTTACCGTGAGTCAGGTGGATTGTTTCATTACAGCAGATATTGACAAAGAGGATGTAAACTGCAATGGTGGAAGCGATGGAACGGCCATAATATCTCTTGATAATGCTATGGAGCCATACACTTTCATCTGGTCCAATGATAGTACAACTCAGCAGGTCACAGACCTTGCACCTGGCACTTATACTGTAACTGCTACCGATGCCAATGGCTGTGAGATTGCTGCCTCTGTTACAATTCTACAGCCTTTGGTTTTGAGCGTAAATGCAGCTTCTACCGATCTAACCCTACCTAATGCAGACGATGGCACAGCAAGTGCCAACCCCACTGGTGGCACCAGTCCTTACTCCTATGAATGGTCAAACGGAGAAATGACTGCCTCAATAATTGATCTTACTGCTGGTGATTATATCGTGACCATTACTGACGATCATGGATGTACTGAAACCCAAACTGTAACTGTTGAAGGTTTTGGATGTATTATGACCATTAGTCTTGCCTCTGTGGACGTTAGTTGTTTCGGGGGAGATGATGGGCAGGCAACTGTTTTACCTTCCGGAGGACTTGCTCCTTTCACTTATGAATGGTCAAATGGTGAAACGACTCCTACAATTGGTAACCTCACTGCTGGTATTTATAACATACTTGTAATTGATTCAACCAATTGCCCAGCGAATGGACAAATCTCCATCACCGAACCGACCGAACTGGTATTGGAAATAACAAACCTTGTACCAGCAGATTGTGGTAGCGATAACGGAACCGCTTCTGTAACACCTGATGGCGGCACACCTGGGTATTCTTACGAATGGTCAAGCGGCCAAACTGATTCAACAGCCACTGATTTAGCAGCAGGCATTTATATCATCACAGTGACTGATGAGAATGGATGTGCCACGAACATTGAATTGGAAATTGAGACTGATAATACCAGCGATTCGGAGCCCCCAGTCGCCATTGCCCAAAATCTGACCATTGAACTGGATGCGGACGGCCTTGCCTCCATTACCGCTATGGAGATTGACAATGGCAGTTCTGACAATTGTGGCATTACATCTATGGATATTGATGTCTCCAACTTTGATTGTAGTAATTTAGGTGAAAATACCGTGACACTCACAGTTACAGATGTGGGTGGGAATATGGTTTCCACGACTTCTGTCGTGACCGTAGAAGATAATATTGCACCCACGATTTCCTGTCCAGATAACATGATCGTAGCCTATTGCAATCCTGTTGCTGAATTTGAAGTTGAGGTGAATGATAACTGTTCGATGGATCTGGTCACCAATCAAACCAATGGCCTGCCGAGCGGCTCGGAATTTCCCGAAGGAGGAACCACCACTCAAACTTTTGAAGGCATGGATGCTGCTGGCAATTCGGTGACCTGTAGTTTTACGGTCGAAGTTTCCGAAGTTATGTCCATTAATTCTTCTGGAAATGATGTTTCCTGTTTCGGGGAAGCCGATGGCAGCATCTCAACAATGGTAACTGGTGGTGTGCCTGATTATTCTTATCTATGGAGCAATGACAGTACGGGCGTTTCCATAAATGGCCTTGATCCTGGCATCTACACGGTGACTGTTACAGATGATGCAGGTTGTGAAGAAACCGAGGAAATTGAAGTGACCGAACCAACCAATTTGGTAACGACATTGGTAAACATCATTAACGAAATGGGCACAGCGATGGACGGTGCTGTGGACGTGACCATAAGTGGCGGCTTGATGCCTTATACTTTTGAATGGGCCGACTTAGACGGGAATGTGTTAGGTGATACCGAAGATATAAGTGGCTTGGCAGCAGGTACCTACCAGCTATTTGTGACCGACGCAAATGGGTGTGTATCTTCCAGTGCTTATACCATTCAGAATGTTACCAGCACTTTTGATCCGACCCTCGATAGCCGGATTCGGCTTTTCCCGAATCCTTCCAATGGCTGGGTGACTATCGAACTTACGGAAGTGCCAGTTACTGAAATTGAAATCGCAGTATATGATGTGATTGGCAAATTGGCCTATATGAATCCTGTGGCCGATGTGAAAACTGGTAAATTCCTGTTGGACTTAACCAGTTTCCCAGAAGGGGTTTACATCGTGAAATTGACGATCGATGGCCAAGTGATTACGAACCGATTGGTGAGAGGGCTGTAGAGTCATGAATTTCTTTTTGATTTTAGATTTACATGGTTTTTGATTTTAGATTAAGTGTTCCCCAAATCAAAAATCTTACATCATGTAATCTTACATCTTAAATCAAAAAGTGTAAAATTAGTACAGAGTACTAATTGAGCGAGGGCAGGTATCATGTAAGATGCCTGCCCTCGCCTTTTTTAAACATGATAAATTTTTTACATTTTTACATTAACCTAATAAAAAAAAGGCCTCTTCCCAGTAAATCCGGGAGAGAGACCTGCGAGAATCAAACATCACGTATCTTCCTACGATATTGTATCGTGATGTGTGCTCTATTAAGTCAATATTATGAACCAGTTTTGGGTCTGAAAGCCTCTCAAATTGTTCGAGGCCTGACATTAAACCAGTGTTAAAAAAGGGGTAGAGCGGTCGTTCATTTTTGTGCTTGTTTGGGCACTCCTTTAATAATTCGCTCATTAGTGTTTTAAAGTGTGAGGCGCGCCGCACATATTCTTTTATTTCAGAATGGGTTTTTTGTTTAAGCTGTTCATTTCGTTCGTCAAAAAAGCTGGTACTTGGGGATACTGATGGCAAGCCAGTCAATATCCCCAGTCCAGTTCCAAACTATTTCCCATGGCTATAATAAATCTTCAAGTTTTGGGATACACATAATACTACTTTTCAGAACTTGAGAAAGAAAGCTGGCGACATGGATAAATCCTTGGCCGCCAACTTTTTATAATAGACACACGCTCTCTCAAGTTGTTAGCTCATTGTATATATTCGTTGTTTCAATTCATTTTCGTGGTAGTTTTTACAACTCCCTCTTCTTTCTCATCATATTTGCTGAAAGTGTACATACCTTTTCCTGCCACAGCTTTGTTGTTCACAAATTGGCAATCGTTCACTATTGGATGGGTAAGCCCGTCAATATCCATGTTGAAAATGGCACCTCCCCTTAGGTAGGCTTCATTGTTTTGGAAAACACAATTGTTGATCTGAGGACTGCTTTCGCCACCACCGCCATAATTGCAAATGGCGCCGCCATAGTTACTTTTGTTATTGCTGAAAACACACCTTGTAAAAGAAGGATTAGCTTTACCTCCGTGCCTCCCATCGTTGTAAACTGCTCCGCCGTCAAGGTTGGCAATGTTGTTCAAAAACTGGCAGTTCTTGAAAGTTGGAGAACATTCCCCTTTCCTACCATATACATATACAGCTCCTCCATCACGTGCATAATTGTTCCTGAAAATGCAATCTTGGATTATTGGGCGAGCGCTCTCGTTCCCTATTGCTGTTTTGATATAAAGCCCGCCACCGCTCCGTTCCAGATCAGCCGTCGGGCCTGATCCGTTGGCATTGCCATCAGCAATTATGAACCCGTCAAGATGGTTATTTTCAGTCGAATTATCAATTAAAACGACCGTAAAGGAATTGTCGGCGCTCTCTGATCTTGAGCCTATGTTGCCACTTAAAATAGATTTATTGGGTTGGGTGTTCCGGTGTTGTGGAGAGGTTTCGTCACCAAGGAAACCGCCATAGATTTTCACTCCGGAAGGTATGGTAAAACAGGCCGTCCTGTCTTGGCCTTGCGTGGGGTAGTAGGTGCCAACACCTACCCATATCTGGTCGCCAAGCTGTGCATTTTGCAGGGCGGACACAAGGTCGTTTGTTGCTGTTGACCAAGTAGAGCCATTACCGCTACCAGAGGGCTTCACATAGATCGTTTTTGAAACGAGTTGGAAAGAAATTAAACCAATAATTGCCGTGAGTAGGATGTGTCTCATATTCAAAGTTTTTGTTTCTTGTAGCTATCGATTCAAGACGCGACTTTTGCTGAAAACCAACTCACAGGGGAAAAGAAAGAGAGTGGTGGATAAGTAGTCGAGCCTAAATAATTTCCTTTTTTATCGACCGCTTTTTCCGTATAGCTGTGTTAAAAAAAAGTTCACGTAGCTATGCTATACTCACCTTTTTTACCTTCCTATAACGTAAAAGTCAACGCGCTAAAATTCTAAAATTATTAAATCCCGGCTACTTATCATGTGTTGGAATTTTTGGTTGATTGGGGTCAAATTAAACAGTTCAGAGTTTTTGCCTATGGGGTTTCTGACCCATAGATTGTAAAAAAAATAGGTATGGTGTTGTTAAATAAACAAAGTTTAAAAGGTGTAAAATTTAGTGTTATGTTCAAATCGATTGTTTGCTCCACTTAGGGAACAGGTGTAATGTGTTTGTTTTATCGCTTGTCCCTTGTATTGTACACTAGTTTTGTTCATAGCCATGCCAATTGAAATAATGTACTATTATTCATATACATCTTGTTCAGATAAGGTATGGATCGTTCCATTATCAAAATCAAAAGATTTTGAAATCTCAGGAATAAAAAGGGGAATTGTCAGTAGGGAATAATTAAGAGGAATCTAATGAGGGAAATCAAAAACGAGGAGGACGTTATCGAAAACGTGTCACAAAATTACTTGCAATTAGCGTGCGAGTCAAGAGGAGAATTAAAATAAAATAAAATCTTAAGACGTATTTAAAAATGTATTAAGTGATTGATAATCAATTTGTTGTGTTTTATTTATAACTTGTTGTAGTTTTAATGTTCAATGTTTTATATGTTTTGATATTTCATAATTTGAAACAGGATATTTTTTAATATTTTTTTCGATTTTGATTTATATTTTACAAATACCGTCACGTTTTGTTTTTGATAGATTGATATGTGCATATGATATTATATATATTGGAAAACAGGTTAATGTGACATAAAGGCTGTTTTATTGCTGGAAATAACGCCTTTTTGGAAAAGCGTTTTTAATATGTATTAGTGACTGGTTTGCTAGGCAATAAATAATGCATAAATTAACACTCCAAGTGTATCGAAAAAATATAAATCCCTAACAAGCTCTTATCGATCACAATTCCGCAATATTCCTACCTTCGCCTCAAAGCATAAATCATGAAAACCATCCTACTCAAAAACGGACTGATAGTCAATCGGGGACAAATAAAAGCTGGAGATCTGTATATTGAAAATGGCAAGATTGAATTGGTCGCAAACATTATCAACCTAAAAGCAGACCTAGAAATAGATTGTACCGGCAAACATATCCTGCCTGGTATCATTGACGATCAGGTGCATTTCCGGGAACCTGGGCTTACCCATAAATCAGACCTTTATACGGAACCCCGATCTGCAGTTGCTGGAGGTGTCACTTCCTACATGGAGATGCCCAACACAAAGCCGCCGGCGCTCACTCAAGAATTATTAGAACAGAAATATCAGGCTGCTGCTGCCAAGTCGTTGGCCAATTATTCTTTTTTCATGGGAGCTTCGAACGACAATATTGAGGAGGTGCTGAAGACCAACCCAAGGAATGTGTGTGGCATAAAAATATTCATGGGATCGAGCACTGGCAATATGCTGGTCGATGATGCGACGACGCTGGAGAGTGTTTTTTCACGATGCCGAATGCTCATTGCGACCCACTGTGAAGATGAAGCGACGGTTCGAAGCAATGAGGCCGTATTCCGGAAAAAATACGGAAACGATGTGCCGATCGAGTGCCACCCCGAAATCCGTAATGCGGAAGGATGCTTCAAATCTTCCTCTCTTGCAGTAGCGTTGGCTAAAAAGCACAATACCCGGCTCCACATCCTCCACATTTCAACCAAAGATGAATTGGTACTTTTCAAAAATGACGTCCCACTAAGGGAAAAACGCATCACCGCTGAAGTATGTGTACATCATCTTTATTTCAACAGTAAAGATTATAAAACAAAGGGGACACTGGTGAAATGTAATCCCGCGGTTAAAGACGCGTCGCACCAAAATGCACTTTTCCCGGCCCTGCTCAATGATCGGTTGGACATCATAGCCACCGATCATGCACCGCACACTTGGGAGGAAAAACAGCATACCTATTTCAATGCCCCATCGGGTGTTCCGCTTGTCCAGCATTCATTGAACATTATGTTGGAGTTTTACCAACAAGGAAAAATTACGCTTGAAAGAATCGTGGAGAAGATGTGTCACGCGCCAGCTGAATGTTTTAGGATAGACGGAAGAGGATATCTTGATGAGGGGGCTTGGGCAGATGTGGTTATCCTTGACTTGGAAAAAGAATGGAAGGTAGATAAAAGCAATATCCATTATAAGTGCAACTGGTCACCTTTTGAGGGGCATACTTTTAAAGGCAAGGTGGATTCCACAATAGTAAGTGGTCATTTGGCTTATCGGAATGGGGTGTTTTTTGAAGATAAAAAGGGGGAAAGGTTGTTGTTTGAGGCTTCGTAATCAAGAGCTTGTATAGAATTCCATCAATTTGCTCCCTTTCTCTCAATCATGAAAATATAGACAAGTTCTAAATCATCATCAACCCACGCACTCGTTTTATCATCATTTTATCAAAAAACACCAACATTGCCAGAGATAGCAAGATCAATATTGAAAACTGAATGGTCATGCTTGGTAAATGGCTGACCGTGTTATTGATGAAGTTTGTAATTTCTTCTAAATAGGGGAGGCTGATAGTAGAAGTTCCCGACGACTTGGGAATGGATATTATGACCGCAAATATGGCTACCATTGCTCCCACAAATACTTTCATCCAAATTGGTTTCACCAGCGGCTCGATTTCTTTATTGGCATAAAGTTCTGGTAAAGCATCGATCACGTTTTGTGTGAAATGCAAAGAAGGAGACTGCGCCTCCATGCCCGCTAAATTGGACTGGACATCCAGCATAATTTCCAGCTCCTTTCTGAGTAAGGGATCACTGGCAATCATTCTTTCAACTGCCACTTTTTCATCGGGGGTACAGTTGCCTTCAGCATATTTCCAGAGTAATTCCATGATGATGGTTTATCGGTTTAATGGTTTTGATGGTGCATTGGAACACCATTAAACCAAACTATTTACTTCCTCTTTCAGGTTTTGGGTCAAGATATTTTTCAGGGTGTTGCGCAGCCGAAACAATTTTACTTTTACATTGCTTTCCGTCAGTCCAGTTATGCTGGAAATCTCTTTGACAGATTGCTCGTTCAGGTAGAACAATGTGAGCAGGGTCGCATTTTCCGCTTTCATTTGGCCGAGGGCATTTTCAATTAGTGACCTTGTGTTTTGTTGTTGGACCTGCTGGAGAGGCGTAGCAGAAGTGTCCCTAATCTGTAAAAATGATTGTTCGTCATCGAGCGATTGTCTGGTAGCTGGTCGTGACCTGTACCGATCAATCGCTGTACGCCAAGCTATCTGATACAGCCATGTTGCAAATTTTGATCTTTGCTCAAAGCTGCCCAAAGCTCGGTAAGCTTTTATAAAAGTATCTTGTGCTGCTTCTTCTGCTTCTTCCCGGTTCTTCAATATCTTTAACGTGACGGAAAAAACATAATCCTGATATTGTTCCACCAAAGACTTAAAGGCAGTCTTGCTGCCTTGCATCGTTTCTTTGATCAAAAGAATGTCCTTTTCCATGTTTTAGAGTCTTGGAAAACCCGAAAGCAGCTTCCGCAGGCTTTGACGGGAAGTAAATATAAGTGGTTACAAAGGAGTGGTGCAGAGGTTTATTGGAGTACCAATTCACCGTTCTTTAGTGATCGTAGCTGACAACCCTTGCTATTTTCCAAGCGTCATTTTCCTTTCTCCAGATGTGGACGAATTTAAAAGTGCCAGTCATTTTTTCACTTTCCCCAATTTCTGTTGCATAAAAATGGTGGTTCCCTTCTTGAATAGCGCCATAATCTGGAATGGGAAATACTCGGAGGCTGCCTTCCACAAGTTCTCGCCTGACCTTTCTCCCGCTTTCACACATGCTATTAATCGATTGCATCGTTTGTTCGAATCCTGTCAGCCCGCCTTTGTCATGAAAAAATTCCAGGTCATTTGTGAAAAATGACTTCAGCTTTTCAAGTTGGCAGGTATTGAAAGCATCAAACAGCAAGCTATCCATCTGGGCTATTTCGTCAGACAATTCAAGGGGCATTGATTGGTCAGATGTTTCTTGCCCGAAAATACCTATGGCAGGAGTTAAAAATAACAAGCAGATCACAACAAGGCAAAGGGTTGTGGTTTTCATCGAAGTATAGGTAAATTTTAATGCGGTTGTCAAAGGTGCAGAATTAGAAGCGTCGCTTTTCCAAAAAGCGACGCTTCTCCTCTTTTTTTAATTTTCAATCACCACTGGATTGTGCCGTGAAATCAATTCACTTTGATCGATTTTCTGCCGTAAAGTATCTGTGGCAGAGACCTTGGCCAGGCTTTCATTTGCCAATTCGATGGTGGCATTTTTTACTGTGAAATGCTCGGCATCCAGTTCGGCATCATCGCTCAGGATGGCGGTGAGGGTATTGCCAATACCGCGTACATCCAGCTCATTGTCGCCAGTGAGTTGCACATTTAAATTTTCGATATCAGCAAATACTTTGATCTGGGCATACCCTTCGTTCACGATGTGTAGGTTTTCGAGTTTAAAATCCCTGATTTCGATGTCATCGGAATTGATTGCCCATATTTCATCCAAACTAGGTACGGTAATATCGATCATAATGACTTCGTTTGGATCAATCTCAGTGGAGATATTGAGTCGATCATCCGCCTGGCTCACTTTAATGTCTTTGAAGTAATCAGAACCCCTAACCAAGTCAATATGGTGACGGTTGCCTTGTTTGATGTTCAGCCTAATATTCCCTTCCAGACGGATTTTAGAAAAATTGTCGAACGGGAATTCCTGCTTATATTCTGATATGTAATCAGGAGCAATCAAACCATTAGTGCCCATTTGCCAGATTTGGCTATTGTCCCAAGAGGAAGGGAATTTATAATTTTCGTCCTCGTCTATACGGTAAATATATTCCTCGACTATTTTGCTCCTTTGCAAGTATTTGCCCTCTGGGATTTTCAGGAAAAGATGGACACATTGGTTTCTCCATTTTTCCCCTTCTTTTATGATGAAGTAGGATGGGAGGATTAATTTGTTGCCATCTACTTGATAGGTATAATCGATTGCATCGGCAAGTTCCTGTGACTCTGAAAGGCCATTTCCGCGGGATGAATTTTTCTGTATGATCTCGAATTGACCTGATTCAGATTTCTCTATATATATATGTATATTTTTGAAAATGAGCTGATTATCAGAAATGATCATTTCGTCGCCTATTTGAAACCAGGTATCCTCAAAAGGGGATTCCTCCATTTCAATCAAAATGGTGTCTGGTTCAACAGAGTACATGCTGGATCCCAGGCTTACATCATTTGTACCGGAAAAATCTTTGGCAGTAGAAACTCCGATTAAAGCAAAGCTGAGTACATTGATGAACCAAAAAGCCCAAAGTCCAAACTGCCATTTAGGACGGAAATGTGAGCGTAAAAACACACGCATGATGAGCATGATTAGTGCCATTAGCGGGATTCCAATAATGCTAAGAATGTTGAGTCCACCAAGAAAGGTAGTAAGAGAAGAGCCAGGATGGATGAATCCTGAGAGGGGCAGGCCTATAAACAGCATCACCATCGAACCTATCCAAAAAATAACCAAGAAAGAAATAAGTCCGATACCAAGAATAAAAATGGCTGGTCTTAATATTTTGCCAATCAAACGGATAACTCCTTTGATGATGGAGCCTAAAACATGAATCCCTTTGGAAGCGGCTGAACGGATATTATTTCCGATAGAGGCCGCTGAGCCTTTGCTTTCGGCATCATACGACCTGCTGAAACTTTTTTTTTTGAGTGGAACTCAGATTTCAGCTCTTCGCCGATTTCGCTAACCTTCTTGGTTACGTGGTCCAATTCTTCTTCGATTATCTTGCTGATATTCTCCACGTTGGCTTGCTCGCCTCGCATGGCGAGGCGGTCGCTGGAAGATTCAGCTTTTGGTAGAACAGCCCAAAGGATGATATATACAACTACTGCAAAACCACCAGTAAATGCTAATAATATAAACAAGAGGCGAACCCACAGAGCATCTTGGATGCCAAAATAAGCAGCTATGCCTGAACAGACTCCCGCAATGGCTTCATGCTCTGGGTTGCGGAAAAGGCGTTTTCCTGTTTTGATCTTCCATTTGCCGGAAGATTTGGGTGCTTCATCCATAAATACATCCTCTGCCCCAAAATCTTCCGGAGTACCCATGGTAAGGATGACATTCTTTACGTCGGGTAAAGTAACAATCGGGCGATCTTCCAGCTTGTCCTGGAAAAGTTCAGCCATCCTGGTTTCAATATCGGTGGTGATTTCTTCATAGCTGTCCGACTTGCCAAAATGCTTGTGGATGGTTTTCAAATACTTGTCAAGGTGATTGAACGCATCTTCATCAATAGTGAACGGGAAGCCCCCAAGGTTGATATTTGATATTTTATTCATTTGTTATTACTTGTTAACTTTCAAATTTTTAGTGGAATGTTTGACGGCTTTGACCAATTGTCCCCAAGTGCCCATAAGGCCATCGAGGAATTCGCTGCCCCCGTCTGTCAGGGCGTAATATTTTCTTGGCGGCCCTGCGTCCGACTCTTTCCAGGTATAGTTTAGCAAACCTGCACTTTTGAGCCGTGCCAATAAAGGATACATGGTGCCCTGCACAACGATCAACTGCGACTCTTGGAGTCGGGTGATGATGTCGCTTGGGTAAGCTTCGCCTTCGTCAGATATAATAGACATAATGCAAAGCTCCAATATCCCTTTCCGCATCTGTTGTTTAGTATTTTCCAAAAGATTTTGAACTTTCATTGATTAATTAATAATGATGGTTCAGTGCACTGATTTTTGAGTGGGTCAAGGGTTGAAAAAATCCGACTTGGCCTCCTCAAAACAATTGATGGGGCAAATATATAACATTGCAAGGTACTTTGCAATGCAAGGTACTATCTTTTGCAAGGAATTATGGATAGAAAGGTAGCTTGCATCGACGAATAGTCAGCAGAATTAGGTGTTTCAGCGTAAAACGTTCTACCTTTAAACTTTCAGAAATCGAAAATTCATCCATTTGATCAATAATTTTATCTATAATTATCTATTTTTCTGATAATTTATTTGACCTTCGATCCGTTTTGAAATGAAATCACCCAAAGCTGGGAAATACAGTTTTTTTTGAAAGGGCGGTAGTTTTGAAATCTGATGGATTTTGGACGTAACTTCAAGTTGCCCCCTAAATTGCCGTCGTTTCTAAAACCACCCATCAAATTTTTTATTCCTGGCTGTAAAGTAACGATCAAAGAATAACATCCCGTTTTACGCTGTTTCTTTTACCCGTATTTTCTCTTTAAAAATCAGTCATAGTATCAACAATATTCTTTCTTTTAAAGAAAAACTACGGACAAAATAATTCAGCCTAAAATTGGGATCTTATTTTTTGATCGGTGCTAAAAAAAATTACTTTCATGACCCGACTAAAAGAATTTTTCCTCTTCTGTTCTGGCGTTGACTCATCTATTTTGGATAAATGTCCTTCTGATGAAAACAAATATATAGGTATAGGTGCCACTGTATTTTTTACAGGAGTGCTGGCTTTTTTCTCTTCTGGCTATGCACTGTACACTGTGTTCGATTCCTATTTTGCAGCTATTGCTTTTGGCCTTGTTTGGGGTTTGATGATTTTCAATCTTGACCGATACATCGTGATGAGCATGAAAAGCTATGGCAAATGGTGGCGTGACTGGATGGTCGCAGCACCGAGGCTGGCGTTGGCGGTTCTGCTGGCGGTAGTTATTTCAAAACCATTGGAACTGAAAATTTTTGAAAAAGAAATCAATGCGGAATTGGTACAGATGGAGCAGGAGGTTTTTAAAAACCAAGAGGATTTGGTGAAGGTGCGCTACCAATCGCAGATTGAGGCGCAAAAAAATGAGATTGCCAGTTTGAAAGCAGAAATAGTTGAAAAGACAACTGTTCGGGACAATCTTGCCCAAATGACTTTAATGGAAGCTGATGGCACGGGAGGCTCTGGCAAAAGAAACATGGGACCTATTTATCGAGCCAAAAAAGCAGACACGGACAAAGCTCAGGCCGAACTGGATGCATTGCTGGCCGCCAACCAACCATTGATCGATTCGAAGGAGCGTTCGATTCAAGAACTGGAAAGCGCTGCACAGGGCGATATTGCGAATTTGGAACGCACAGCTTATGGCGGTATGGCTGCCCGCATGGATGCTTTGTCACGCCTTACGGCAGGTAGCGATGCGATCTTGTTTGCCAGCATCTTTATCATGTTGCTTTTCATTGCTATTGAGACAGCTCCAATTTTTGTAAAACTCATCTCCTACCGCAGTCCTTACGACTACCTTCTTCATGAACACGAGCATGTTTTTGAAATGGCCAATAAAGAAAGAACGACGGTGCTTACCAATGAAGTAACGCACAAGTTGAAGCACAATACCGAAGTTGGTGCTCATGCCGTAAAAGCAAAAATCACTGAGGAAAAAGCTGTAATCAACAAGAATTTGAAAGAGAAACTCGATGCGCTGGGGCAGGGGAGTCTGGATTGGAAAGTTGGATAACAATGAAAAATGAGTAATGAACAACGAATCAGCCACATCACTATTCGTTATTCATTACTCGTTGCCCATTGTTTATCGCGCAAATTGTATCGCCCGTTTTTCACGGATCACGGTTACTTTTATCTGGCCGGGATACTGCATTTCGTCCTGTATTTTCTGCGAAATCATAAAAGCCAGATCGTCGGCATACTGATCGCTGACTTTTTCTGATTCTACAATGACCCTCAATTCACGACCAGCTTGCATCGCATACGCTTTCTGCACGCCATCATGGCCCATGGCCAATTCTTCCAGTTCACCAATGCGTTTGAGGTAACTCTCCAGGATTTCACGACGAGCACCAGGACGGGCTCCTGAAATGGCATCGCATGCCTGCACGATGGGAGAAATGATATTGGTCATTTCGATCTCATCGTGGTGGGCGCCAACGGCATTGGAAACAAGGCCTATCTCACCGTGTTTTTCACAAATCTGCATTCCGAGGATGGCGTGTGAAAGTTCGGTTTCTTCCTCTGCCACTTTCCCTACATCGTGCAATAGTCCTGCACGTTTGGCGATTTTTGTCTGTTTGGGGTTGAGGCCAAGTTCGGCAGCCATGATGGCGCAAAGGTTGGCGGTTTCGATGGAGTGCTTGAGAAGGTTCTGGCCATACGATGAACGAAAACGCATGCGTCCGACCATTTTTACGAGATAGGCGGTCAATCCATGAATGCCCAGTTCGATGACGGTCCGCTCACCTATTTCGACAATCTGTTCGTCAAGTTGTTTCCTTGTTTTGGCAACCACCTCTTCAATACGTGCTGGGTGGATCCGTCCATCGGCCACAAGTTTTTTCAAGGATAGGCGGGCTATTTCCCTGCGGATGGGGTCGAAGCTGGAAATGACGATGGCTTCTGGCGTATCGTCCACAACAATTTCGGCGCCAGTGGCAGCTTCAAGGGCACGGATGTTCCGGCCTTCCCTGCCAATGATCTGGCCTTTCAGTTCGTCGCTTTCCAATTGGAAAACAGATACCGTGTTTTCGATGGTATATTCCGAGGCCATCCTTTGGATGGTCTGGATAATGATCTTTTTGGCTTCTTTGTTAGCATCGGCCTTTGCTTGGGTTACAGTATCCTTCACCAAAGCCATGGCTTCGGTTTCGGCTTTTTGTTTTACTGCCAATAATAGTTGTTCTTTGGCATCGGCCTCCGATAATTTGGCAATGTTTTCGAGAACCTTGATGCGTTCCTCATTGGCAACTTCCAGTTCTTCTTTTTTGCGCTGCACCACTTTCAACTGTTTCTCAATATTCTCTCTGATGCTTTTGGTTTCCGATTCCCGCTGGTCGAGGTCGGCATTGCTGTTTTCCAGTTCTTTGAGCTGGCCTTTGAATTTGTCTTGCTTCGATTGCAAGTCTTTCTCCAGTTCCCGCACCTCCAGGTCTCGGTTTTTCACATCGACCATTTTGTCAGCCTTCTCGGTTTCGAATTTAGCCCTCATGCTGTTGAACCGCTCTTTTGCCTCCTGGATTTTTCGCTGTTTGATGCTTTCGTTTTTTGCATCTGCTTTATCAACGATACTTTTTGCTGTGTTCTGGGCCTTCTTGATTTCTGTATCAGCTTTGGTGTTCATTTCGTCAATCATTGCTTGGCGCTTTTTTGCCAGCGCTGCACGCCCAATGACGAAGCCAATAATAGCTCCTATTACAATCCCTGCGATTGCTAATAATCCTATATCCATGTTTATAAATGGTTTGATGGTTTGATGGTTTGACAGTTTACTGGTTCAACGGTTAGCTGGTTTGACGGTTCAATGGTTTTGCAACCACTTATTCATTAAACAAATTAGCCATTTAGCATTAAACTATTTAGCCATTTAGCCATGCGTATTTACAACGGCAAGTAATCAGGAGAGGGCTTCATCTAAGAGTGCCTCAAGGTGGGTCAATTTTTTGGAAAGTTCTGGAGAGGAAGCTGTCGGTTTGTTAGAGGATGCTTTATGAAGATCAACCGCATATGCGAGGAGTGCCATTGCAAGGCAGTCTTGCTTTTCACGGTTGGGATAGGTCAATTGAAATCGGTTTACCTTTTCATTGACTTCTTTGACGATCCTTCTTATTACGGGTTCGTCACTTGTTTTTATCTTCAGAGGATATGGTCTTCCTGCTATCGTAACGGTCAACTGTAAGCTGTCTTTTTCTTCCATATCCTGCGAAATGAAAATCAAAATTTAAATGAAAATTTAAATGCTAATCAAAGGTATATCACCAGCATCTTCATTTTAATTTTTATTCCTATTTATTAAGCATTCTTCAACCACTCAACACATTTATCAATTTCTGAAATGTATTGATCTATCTGCTTTCTCAATATTTGGGAACTTTCCGTATCGTTGTCCCCACGCTGCCCGGTCAATGCCTGCTGCGTATTAGATAATCTTTCTGTCAATTCGCCGATGCGGCCATTTTGTTCGGCCATATCGGTTTTTAGCTTTTTATTTTCTTCCTTTAAAACGGAATTGCTGCTGCGAAGGGCCTTTAATTCTTCGACCAACAAGTGTATTTTTTTTTCAATATGTTCGAGTCGTTCGGTCAATCTTTTGTGATTAGTAAAACAGTGATTGGTGATTAGTTAGATTTGTGATTGCCATTCGGTTAGTTTCCTAAATCTAATTTCCTGATAGTAACAATATGGCTAACATTTTCCACTATTTTACTAATCGCTTTTTAACGCCGTATCACCGCCCCCGTTTTCTCCTCATAAGTCCGTATCAATTCGTTCATCACTTTGTCCACTTCCTTTTCATTCAGGGTTCTTTCCGGGTTTTCGAAGGTGAAGCTGATGGCATAGGATTTTTTGTCTTTGCCCAACTTTTCTTCGTCCTCGTAAACGTCGAACAAATTTATATCTTTTATGAGCTTCTTTCCAACTTTTCCGGCAAGGGCTGCAAGATCGCTAAATTTAATGTCATTTCCAATTACCAAAGCGAGGTCCCTGCGCATGGTTGGAAACTTGTTGAGTTCCACCAGAGTGATGCTGTTCTTCTTGGCCGCTTTTACTAGTGTACCCCAGTCAAAATCAGCGTAGAATACATTATTTTTTATTCCTATGTTTTGGCAGATTTTGGGTTGGATTTTGCCGAATCTTACAATGCTCTTTGCCCCTCTGTGATAGTTCATAGCGTAGCCATACTCCCCACCTTGCTCGGCAGTTTGTTGGAAGCCCGAAAGCCCCAAACGGGCCAGCACATTGTCCACAAAAGATTTTAAGGTGTAATAATCGGCATCAGCTTTTTCAGGATTTCGCCAGCTTTCCCCCCAACGTTGTCCCGTCACGAACAAGGTCAAGTGCTCTTGTTCCTCGAACATTCTTTTAACATTAATAGTCTCCTGTGCTGTGCCGGCCGTCCGCTGTCCGCCGTCTCCCGTTCGCCGCTTGTAAGTTTTCCCGAATTCAAACAATTTTAGGTCGTGCTGCTGGCGGTTCTGGTTGTGTAGTACAGCCTCCAATCCACTGAACAACATGGTGGGGCGCATGATATCCAAATGCACATTGGAAGTGTTGTTGACCCACACAAGCTCATTTTCTTCTAGCGGTAAAATTTCTTTGTAATACTTTGATTCTGAAAGGGATAGCGCCATTATTTCATTAAAACCATTTGCGGCGAGGAACTCAGCAATGGCATTCTTGACTTGGTTGGGATCGGGGTGTTCCCGTTCCACCATGCTGCTCCGCATCTGATTTGGTACAGGCACATTGTCCAAGCCATATACCCGTAAGATTTCCTCCACCACATCTGAAGGGCGAGTGACATCAGCTTTGTTAGTCGGGACAGAAACAGTGAAGCTATCAGTGGATTCGGCAGTAATCTCCATGCCGAGTGCCAGCAGTATTTCGTTTATTTCTTTTGGTGAAATGGCGGTGCCGATCAGGCGATTCACGTAATCGTATTGTACCTTGATCTTGGCCGGTTCGATGGGGTTCGGGTAGATGTCAACAATGTCCGAAGCAATCTCGCCCCCTGCCAGTTCAACGATCAGGGCCGCTGCCCGTTTCAGTGCAAAAACGCAGATGTTAGGGTCACTACCTTTTTCAAAAACCTTGGCTGCATCGGTACGTAGGTCGTGATGGGTGCTGGTACGGCGGATCCATTTCGCGTTGAAATGCGCACTTTCCAAGAATATGTTTTTGGTAGAATCTTTCAACCCCGACCTTATGCCGCCAAATACCCCGCCGATGCACATACCATTCGAGTCACCATCGCAGATCATCAGGTCTTTGTCGCCAAGGGTGCGTTCCTGCTCGTCGAGCGAGAGGAATTTCGAGCCATCGGGCAATGTTTTTACAATCACTTTTTGCCCAGCTATTTCATCCATGTCAAATGCATGGAGCGGTTGCCCAAGTTCGTGCAAGATGAAATTGGTGATGTCCACGATGTTGTTGATGGGGCGCACATCGATAGATAACAGCTTGTTTTTCAGCCAGTCAGGTGATTCTTTGATGGTCACCCCTTTTATAGAAACACCCGCGTAGCGGGGGCAGGCTTCTGAGTTTTCGACCACCACTTCCACTGGCAGGTCGTGGTTGTTTATTTTGAAATTATCTACGGAAGGTTTTTTTATGATGCCCTCTTGACCGTGCTGAATTTTGAGAGCGGCAGCCAGATCTTTGGCGACGCCGAGGTGGCAAGTGGCATCGGATCGGTTGGGGGTGAGGCCGATGTCGTAAACTACATCATTTTCGATCTGGTAAAACGCATGACCAGTCGTGCCAACAGCGGTATTTTCAGGCAGCACGATGATGCCGTTGTGATCGATGCCAATGCCGAGTTCATCTTCCGCACAGATCATCCCTTCTGATACTTCACCCCTGATCTTTCCTTTTTTTATTTTTAATGGTTCACCGTCAGAAGGATACAGCATGGTGTCAATGGTGGCCACCATGACCTTTTGCCCTGTGGCAACATTTGGTGCCCCACAAACAATACTTAAAGTCTCCTCACCTCCCACGTCAACTTTGGTGAGGCTGAGTTTATCGGCATTGGGGTGCTTGATGCATTCTTGAACTTGGCCGACAACGATGCCTTTGAGACCGCCTTTAATTGATTCTACTTCTTTCATGCCTTCTACTTCAAGGCCAAGGCTGGTGAGCAGGTCACTGATTTTTTCAGGTGACAGATCGGTGTCAACGTAATTTTTTAGCCAATTAAGGGATGTGATCATTTCACTGATTTTTAAAAAGGGCGCAAAGATAAACGGGATTATAGATTGATTTGACTGATATTAGGGATTTTCATGGATTGTTTTCAAAAAAAAGTAACTTGTGGGCAAATTGCACTCTTTAACCACGAATTTAGTTGACCACGGGGAACACAGAGGCCGCAGGAAAAGTGATTGTTTCCATCTCCGATGAAAAACCCCGTGTCTCCCTGTGATCCCCGTGGTTAAATGATCCAGCCTTTTCATCCATTCTGTTCCCTACCTTTGCCCCCATGTGGCAATCCTATCTGAACGGTTTCAAAGCTTACCTGCAACTGGAGCGGGCCATGTCTGCCAATACCGTTGAGGCATACATGCGGGATATTGGCAAGTTGGTGCAATACCTCGAAATACAAGGATTGGTCATTTCACCAGAAAACATCACCCTCGACTTGTTGCAGGATTTTATCAAATGGCTCAACGACCTGGGCTTGGATGCCCGTTCCCAAGCGAGGTTGATTTCTGGGATCAAAGCATTTTATAAGTACCTGTTGGTGGAAGACGTTATTCTCGGCGACCCTACTGAGCTGCTTGAAACGCCCCGCCTCAGTCGTAAAATCCCAGAGGTGCTGACCTATGATGAAATACAGCGCATGACCGTCGCCATTGACCACAGCGAGCCCCACGGCCTGCGCAACCGGGCCATGCTCGAAACGCTCTATGCATGCGGCCTGCGGGTTACTGAACTCATTAATTTACGTATCACCAACCTTTACCTGGATATTGGTTTTATAAAAGTGCTTGGCAAAGGGGACAAGGAACGGCTCGTGCCGATAGGGGAGGATGCGGTCAAGCACATTGGTTTTTATGTGGAGGGCGTTCGCAGACATTTAAAAATAAAAAAGGGAAATGAAAACGTGCTATTCCTCAACCGGAGGGGCAGTAAACTCAGCCGGATCATGGTTTTTTACATCATTAAGGATTTGGTGAAATTGGCGGACATCGAAAAAAACGTCAGCCCACACACCTTCCGCCATTCATTTGCGACTCATTTGATAGAGGGGGGCGCCGACCTGAAAGCAGTTCAGGATATGCTCGGCCACGAATCCATCACGACCACGGAAATCTATACCCACCTCGATACTGATTATTTAAAAGAAACAGTTTTGAATTTCCATCCGAGAAATGTGGCGATGCGGGGGCGGTGATTCATTTTTATTCCTTCCCCTGATAACTTTTCCTACCTTGCCGTATTAATAAAAAAATGCCTCGACCAATGAAGATATTGACTTTTTGCTTTGCCCTACTCTGTAGCCTTTCCCTCACCCGAAGGGCAAAAAGACTGAAAGCGGCTGGTGCAGGTCTTTGTCCCATGCTGGGTATAATCATGTCAGATGGCACAGTTCTACGCCAGCCAGTAAAAAGCCAGTTGCCCAACTCTTCCTTCGCCCGAGAAGCGACGCTTTTTAGAAAAGCGTCGCTTCTGTATTTTATGAATTTCTCAGGAAGAATAATTTTGGCGTACACCAATGTATTGCGAATCCCCCGATTCGCAATACATTCTGTTGGCACTGTCCTGCGCCAGCGAGTCTTGGCATTGTTAATTTTCAGTAAATACAGCACTTTTGTGGCCTTTTCAGGCATTCTTTATAAATGATGAACGGCGAACCACATAATAACTGTAACCTTTTAAAATTTGCAAAAGCTATAAATTTTCTGCTCACTCGCTTTTTTGCTTTTTTGCTTACCTTTTACCTCATTGGCTGCGCCAATCCAATTGCACCAACTGGTGGACCAAAAGACGAGACCCCCCCAAAACTCGATACCCAAAACTCGACCCGGAACATGCAGATTCGTTTTGAGAAAAAAGACATCGTGCTGACTTTTGATGAATGGGTGGAATTGAAAGATGCGTTTAACCAGGTGGTTGTTTCGCCCCCGCTCGAATTCCGTCCGACCATTGAGCGGAAAAAAAAGGCGATCCATTTCAAGTTCAATGAAAAGGAAAAATTGCGCGACAGCGCCACTTATGTGGTCAACTTTGGCGAAGCCATCAAGGACCTGACGGAAGGGAATGTAGCACCCATTGTCTTTGTCTTTTCCACGGGCGATTTTATTGATTCCTTATCCGTGGAAGGAGAGGTGATGGATGCATATACTGCTGAACCTGTGAAAGATGTGCTTTTTATGTTGTATGAAAACTTGGCCGATTCGGTTTTCCACACCGACCGCCCTTTCTATTTTGCCCGTACCGATGAAAGTGGGAAATTCAAGGTCAGCAATATGAAATCGGGCAAGTTTAAAGCTGTGGCGCTAATTGATGAGAACCTCAATTATCGCTTTGATAACGAAGCTGAAAAAATTGCCTTTCTCGATTCTGCTATTATTTTGAATGGCGTTGAAAAAATCAAGATTGATTCGACTTCTGAATTGCTGGACAGCATAAACATTGACAGTACTAAGTTTGACTACTCCCTAGCAAACCAACAACCATCAACCAACAACAAAAAACAATCAATCACCCTCAAACTTTTCGAGGAAGAAAAACAACTCTACCTCCGAGATGATGATGCCGCAACCTATGGCAAGGTCAAATTAACTTTTAACCGAGATCCGTATGATGCAGTGGTCGCATTTGACAGCATCGGCCAGTTCACTTTTTTGGAAAAGGAACTGGACACCTTGGCGTTTTGGTATGCTATGGAAACAGAAATGCCCTTTAATATATATGTGCAGCGAGATACTTCGGTTGATACAGTGGAAGTTGGCAGCGGCTTGAGAAAATCTTTTTTAGAAAAGGCAAAGCTTCGGCCTGAAAAGAAAAATCCATCCAATTCATCAGTGCTCACACCTGAAAATGCATTTGAGTGGATGTTCAATCACCCCATTTCTGGTTTTGGTAAATCGATGGTCACCCTTTTTGAGGATTCTGTAAAAACATCGGCGCTTGTGGAGCTTGGAATTGACTCCATTCAAAAACGGAAACTGAAAGTGGAGGCAAAATGGAAAGAGGGCTTGCGTTATGAATTGGAAATATTGCCGGGCGGCTTGATCGATATTTTTGGTCTGTCCAATGAAGATACTTTGCGAGCCGATTGGAATGTAGGATTGGAAAAAGATTTCGGCACTTTGACTTTGAGGGTAAATGACTTGCTCCCCGACACCAGCTATGTGATACGGCTATTGGCAAAAAATGAATCATTGTTTAAGGAGTTCAAAATCAGTGGTGCGTCAGTGTTTGAGGCGAAACTGAAATTTCTTCCACCAGATACTTATAGTGTTGAAATAATAGAAGACCTCGATGCCAATGGCCGTTGGACAACTGGCAATTATGACCTGAAAAGACAGCCCGAACGGGTACATAGGGCAACCATTGAGGAAGTACGTGCCAATTGGGAAGTTGATGCAGAAGTAAGATTCAATCCCCTGTCAAAGGCCCGAAGCCCTGCGCCTCCTGCTTCGAGCCCACAAACTCCAGAGCGAGGGAGGTGAAATTTGACAAGTTTTGATATTGAATATTAACAGGCATGTGAAGCTACTGTTATTGCCAAACTCGTTATCTTCATTTGAAAACAGGTGTTAAACCTTTTTGAGTTGCAGTTAAACCAACGTTAAAGTGCTTGACGTGGGAGTGAGGGTGTTGGTTCTAATACGTTCATTTTCAGTTTTTTATAAAATATCCTAATAAATGCTTAATGAAATGAGATTGTAACATTGGATGCAAATCTTTGTCTTAACTAACGAATGATAGGAGAATGGTTAATTTTGGCGGCGATTTAAAAACAGGCTATTGGAAATCGGTCAGAAGTATCTACTCAAGCTGTCAAGTTTCCAAGATTCTCATTTTCAAACAAACAAATAAAACTCTAAAATCATGGTAAGAAAAACAGTTTTCGCACTCCTCATGACGATCGGTTTCGCATTCGTGGCCAATGCCCAGCGCATTGCTTACGTAGATGTAAAAGCCGTTCTTGAAAGCATCCAAGAATACCAACAGGCCCAGGGTGAACTGGACGAATTGGCTGCCCGTTGGCGCACTGAGATTGCCAACGAATACGATAAAATAAAAGGTGAATACAACCGCTACCAGGCAGAGCAAGTGTTGTTGAGTGATGATGCTCGACTCCAGAAAGAAGAGGAAATCATGGAAATGGAAAAGAAAGTCCGTGAAATGCAGAAAGAACGCTTTGGTCCCAACGGCCTGCTGTTTGACAAGCGGAAAGAACTGGTACAGCCAATTCAGGATAGGGTCTATGCCGCAATAGAAGGATATGCCAACGACCGTGGCTATGATTTTATTTTCGATAAAAGCGGTTCAGCCGGAATGATCTTCGCCAATCCCGATTATGATAAAACCAATGATGTGGTGGATAGGATAAGAAAGAACTAAGAGATAGTTAGGGATGTAGTTTTAGAGATTTGCCGATAGACCCAATCACCAATGTACCGTTACACCCTTCCAAACCAACCATTTTTATACCTTTGCACTCTTTTTTTGAAATAGCTCTGTGTCACGGGTTCGTTTGGGCAGAGTATTAATGAACAAAATTTGACTAAACTATGATGAAAGTATTGTTAAAATCAGGAATCCTGCTTGCTGTATTTCTTCTAATGACAGATGCTGTGCAGGCACAGAAATTCGGATATGTCAATTCTGGCCTTTTGGTTGGTGAATTGCCAGAAATGAAACAACTTCAATCTTCTTTGGAAGCATTGCAGACCCAATTGAAAAAGAAAGGGGAAGCTGAAGTGGCTAAGTTTAAGCAAGAAGAACAGGCTGCCGTCCAGAAAAAACAAAGAGGGGAAATGACTCCTAAGGAAGAGGAAGAAGTGATGACCAAATTGCAAAAAATGCAAGATGACATTTACGCTATGGGCACCGAAATGGAGCAGAAATTGGCAGAGAAACAACAAGAGGGCATGAAGCCCATTTTAGAAAAAGTGGATACTGCAATCAAAGCTGTTGCTACCGAGGGTGGCTTTCAATACATCTTTGATACACAAGCTGGAGTTATTCTCTATGCTGATGAAACTGCTGATGTAACGGATCTCGTTAAGGAGAAAATGAACATGTAAGCAATGTTGAACTATGAACTAAATTATCAATAGTTCATTCTGATGATAGCTTATGAAAAGCGGAGCGGTATTAACTGTTCCGCTTTTTCTATGTTATTAAAGAATGAAGATTGAGGATATAACCTGAACCGTGCAACCCTTTTTTACAATAGCTGTCAATTGTTAACGAAAAACACAACAAGATTTGGACTACGGAAGTACCCATAGAGAGATCGTTGAAAAATGCATGCGCGGCAACCGTAAAGCGCAGTTCGAGTTGTACAGGCTGTATTCTCGGGCTATGTACAATATCTGTCTGCGTATGATAAATGACGATTTGGATGCAGAGGATTTACTCCAGCAATCTTTTGTTGATGTTTTTACAAAAATGAACAGTTTCCGTTATGAATCGTCCATAGGGGCGTGGATCAAACGGATCGTAGTGAACAACTGCATCAATTTTTTGAAAAAGCGGCGTTTGAAGATAGAAAGCCTTGATGACCGTTATCACCATGTAGCACAGGAAGTACCGATAGATGGTTTGGTTTTGAATGTAAATACCATTAATTCAGCCATTTGCAAATTGCCTGATGGTTATCGGGCAGTATTCAATCTTTACCTGTTTGAGGGATACGATCATCAGGAAATCGGCCAGATTCTGGACATTACAGAGGCTACTTCGAAATCACAATATAGTCGCGCAAAAAGGAAATTAAGAGATTTGCTCGCAGGGCAAAAACTAATGATAGAGTGAATGATGAATATTTTCTTTTTTTATCATTTTCTCATTGTATTATAAACTGAAGATGGATCAATTAGAAAAATTTATTCACGAAAACCGGCCAGCTTTCGATGCGGAAGTGCCTAACCTTAGAGTATGGGCCAATATTGACCGACAGTTGGACAGACGAGTTCAGCCTAAGGTAGTTTGGATGCGGCGATTGCGTGCAGTTGCAGCTGTCGCAATAATAACAGTGACTGCGTGCGTTATAGGTTTTAAAATGGGTTCAGCATCGGCAGAAGCAAGGTCTCTGGCTGATATTTCACCAGATCATGCAGAGATGGAACGCTATTTTAACGAAGAGATACAACAGAAAATGAAGCAGTTGGTGAGCTATCGCCAAGATGGTTTTGTGCGGGCTGATTTTCAGGAATTGGATGCGATTTATGAAGAGTTGAAACAGGAACTGGAAAAAGCGCCGGTTGGCAACGAAAGTCAAGTGGTCCAAGCTATGATCAATAATTATCAAACGAAGATAGACATATTAGAGCAAGTACTCGAAAAGGTTAAAACGACCGGACAAACAAATTTAAAAACTGAAGAAAATGAAGTTAGCATTTAAAAATCGGCGCATGCGCCTAATGGCAATAATGAGTGTTGTATTATTTGGTTTGCTGTTGGCCCCATTTATTGGGTTTGCAGGAGAACCAGAACCAATACAGCAACAACCAACGCCAGAACAATCAACCCAGCCTGAACAAAATGCTCAGGAATTTACAAAGACAATCAAGAAGGAATTCTCGATTACAGCAACAGGAACCGTTGACCTGTCCAATAAATATGGAACGGTAGATGTGCATACTTGGGAGCGCAATCGGGTGAAAATTGATGTAACCATCGTCGTGGATGCCCGCAGCGAATCATCTGCACAGAACGTATTTGATCGCATTCAGATTGATTTCAACAATGATGATTCTTTTGTGAAAGCAGAAACCACCATTGAGACAAATAAAAGCTGGTGGGGTGGCAACGCTAAATCTGAATTTCAAGTGAATTACAATGTGTATATGCCAGAAAGCTGCAACTTGGTATTGAGTAATAAATACGGAGACTCCAATGTTGAGGCAATAACGGGCAAAGCTGATGTGATTGTAAAGTACGGCAATTTCCAATTGGATGGTATTGGTGGCGACTTGAAGGTTAGTCTTGGTTATGGCAACGGCACGGTAGCAAAAGCAAGGAACGTCGCAGCTGAAGTTTCTTATAGCAAACTCAATCTCAATGAGGTGCAGGATGTGGATTTTGAAACTAAATATTCCAAACTGTACGTAGAAAAAGGAGCTGCCATAAAAGCTAATTCACGTTATGACCATTTTAATATGGCTAAAATAGATCGCTTTAATTGCGAAAGCCGTTATGGCAATGTGGAAATTGGCAATGTGGAAACAGTGATTGCCGTTTCAAGGTACACCGACTATAAGGTAGACAAATTGGTGGAGAGCGGTGATTTCAACCTTGAATACGGTGGCTTACGAGTGGGCGACCTTGCCAAAGGGTTCTCTACAGTTGTGCTGAACGGCAAATATTCTGACTTCAAAATATATGTAGAGCCTGGAGCAAGTTATGCCCTTGACGGAGCGACCAACTATGCTGGCATTGCCTACCCAACGGAAATGAACGTAACTCTTGATAAAGACAAAGGGACTTCCCATGAGGTTAAAGGCCATGTTGGAACTGCAGGGGCGAGGAGTACGATCAAAGCCAACCTAAATTACGGAGGACTGAAAGTGAAGCACAGGGAGTAAAAATTATGAGTGGTGGTTTATGATTGATAATACAGACATTCGTAAATCATCGCTTATGAATCAAAAAGCAATTTCATACTAATTCAATAATAACCATTCCGATGATTTGTCGGGATGGTTTTTTTGTTAGGAGCTGTTGGCATTTGAGTGCGGGATGATTCTTTTTAACCACAGAGGACACAGGGTAGTTACCCTATTGCAAAAATGGATTGTTTCTTTTCTCCCACCCAATCGTTGTCTCTGGGCCATGCCCAGGATAAACTTTCACGTCATCTCCTAGTGGAAAAAGGTTGTTTTTGATACTACTAATCAAAGTGGCGTGATCCCCACCAGGCAAGTCGGTACGGCCAATGCTTTCCCGAAACAGCACATCGCCAGCAATTAATATTTTATCCTCTTTGCAAAGGAAAGAAATGCTGGCGGGGGAGTGTCCAGGAGTAAAATAAGTCTCCAATTTGGTATTTCCGAATGTGACAACATCACCCTCCTCCAAATAACTGCCAGGCATGGGAGATGGCTCTGGGAAGGGGATGCCATAAAATTCACTGACTTGCGGGACAGCTTTGAGAACAGGGAGCTCACCTTTGTGAATTTCCAATTGGAGGTCATAACGATCGCTGACAAATTTATTGCCGAATACATGATCGATATGACAGTGGGTGTTGATGAGCCTGACGGGTTGCAATTCGTTGGAGGTAATAAAATTGTCAAGTTCCAGTTTTTCGCTGTTTTCAAAACAGCCTGGATCAATGATGACGCACTCTCCCGTTTCATCATAAAGAACATAGGTGTTTTCCTGAAACGGGTTGAAGGTGAAGATAGCTAAATTCATTTGTTCATAGTTTTACCCGAATTTTTTCCATTGCAGTTGTTTGGCAAAGTGGAAAATGTCTTCTGTAATCCTTAATTTGGCTTTTGTTAAACAATCAGCGGCGAAGGTAGTATTTTTAGATGTGGGAACGTTTGAGAGGTGAAGCGAGAGGATGGTTCGATTTTTTCTTTGATAAAAATACTCCTCCGAATTAGTCGTTTTGGTAAGGGGTTTTGCAAGTCAGATGCGTAGATTATTATTTGCTAAACCCCTGAAGTGTCAACTCTCCGTAAACTTGATTGCCTGTTCAAAGGTTTTGTATTAACAAGTTGGATGAATGGATCGGTTTTCATTCTTCATTCAACATTGATCATTTTCGACATGCGCATACTTTACTCAATCTTTCCGCTGCTCCTATTGACCGTTTTCTCAATCGGTCAAACCACTCAAACTGAATTTGGAAAAAACAGGGTTCAGTATCACGATCAGTTCAAGGAATGGTCGCAGTACGAAAGCCGCAACTTCATTACCTTTTGGTATGGGGATGGTCGCCTGATTGGCCAGTCAGTGGTGCAAATAGCGGAGTATGATTTTTATGAAATACAAGGCATTCTCGAACACCGCATGAATGACAAAATTGAGATTATTGTTTACCATGATTTGACCGACCTCAAACAGAGCAATATTGGAAGTGAAGAGGCTTTTATGAACACTGGGGGGCAGACCAAGATTGTTGGCAATAAGATGTTCGTTTATTTCAATGGTGACCACAATGATCTGCGGCGCCAGATTAGGGAAGGCGTGGCGACAGTTTATCTTAATGCGATGTTATTCGGTTCTAATTTGCAAGAAATAGTACAGAATGCTGTGATGATGAACCTGCCCCTATGGTTCAAAGAAGGCCTGATTTCATTCGTTGGGGAGGAGTGGAGCTCCGATTACGACAATCAACTGCGTGATTTGTTCCAATCTGGACAATATGAAGATTTTGAGAAAATGGCAGAAGAGCATCCCCGCTTGGCGGGGCATTCCCTGTGGCACTTTATCAGTCAGCACTATGGCTATGCCACCGTGGCAAACCTGCTTTATCTTACCCGCATCAATCGCAGTGTGGAAAGTGGATTTCTTTATGTCCTAGGCAGCACCTATTTCAAAACGACTCAAAGTTGGGATGTCTTTTTCCGCCAACGGTATGCCAATGAAAGCAAAGAGTTTCAGGCAACAAGTGAACTGGAAGGTACCATAGATTTCAAGAATAAACGTAACTCACCACTCACCCAACTCAAAATAAGCCCAGACGGGACTAAGATTGCCTACGTTATCAATGAAATAGGCCGTACAAAGGTGTACGTACAGGAGCTTGCAACGGGCGAACGCACACTCGTCCATAAGGGTGGCTTCCGCAATGCCATACAGGCTACAGATTACAATTATCCACTTATGGCCTGGAATCCCAACAACCTCGAATTGGCCATCATTTATGAACATCGGGACCTCATTAGCCTGAAGAAATACAATATTATGACCAAAGATGAGGTCACTGAGGAAATGTCTGCACAGTACCAGCGCATTTATAGCATGGATTATGTGAACTCGAACGACCTCGTGTTTTCGGCAGCGGTTCGGGGACAATCAGATTTGTTCTTATACTACACCATGACAAGGCAAACCCAACGGCTAACTACAGATTTTTGGGACGATATTGACGCAAGTTATGTGAACATACATGGGCAACGGGGGGTTTTATTTGCTTCCAACCGTCCTGACTCACTGAATATTATAGCTTCATTGGATACAATCTTGCCGATCACCAATTTTGACATTTATTATCTAAACCTTGATTCAATTGGATTTAAGTCTACCGGTGAATTGGTGCAAATTACTAACACGCCCCATGCGAATGAAAGGAATCCAATGGGGATTGACTCCACATGGTTCTCTTTCCTTACTGACGAAACAGGGATATTCAACCGCAAAAACGGTTACCTCGAAGACTATATCCATCACTTTGAGCATGTCATCGTTTTTGACGATGATACTGAAATGCGACTCCACGCTGATACTATAATCGTCGAAAAGTTGGATAGCGTAGCTTATTCGAGAATAGCCTCCGTGACACTTGATACCATTATCAAACAGCGGGCGGTTAACCATTTTTCCAGCAATTATGACCGAAATATCCTTGAGCAACATAAAGCTCGTCGGAATAATAGGTATGTGGAAATGATTTATCGTGATGGCAAGTGGGGTTTTTATATGGGCGAAATGGATGCTGAAAAAAACATCAGCCCCCCGCTGACTAACTACCAACGGAGAAAGGTTCGCATAATAGAAAACCCCGTTCTGGATGAGAGAGAAATAAAAGTGGAAACGGTGTTAGAAGAATCGGAGAAGGGGGCAATTGATGTGTCAGAAGTGCCGCAGGAAAAGCAGGACACGGGGGAAATTGATATAGACAATTATCTTTTTCAAAGTGAATTCGATGATGATGAAGTGCCAGTTCAAAAGGCCGATGATGAAATAGCCAAAAATGAGCAAGAGTCTACTCAGCCCATTGTTTACAAAACCGTGGAAGAAAAAGATGATACAAAAAAAGTACATGATTTCCGTTCCAGCCGCATCGTGCCTTACCGTCTGAAATTCCGGACGGATTTTGTCACCACCCAACTTGACAATAGCCTATTGTTCGATGGGTTGAACACGTTTGCGGGCGTACCGGAGGATTTTGGTTACCCGCCACCCGGCATTTTGCTGAAGGCAAATTTTAAAGATCTGTTTGAAGATTATGAATTTGAGGGAGGCATCAGGGTGCCTACATCGTTCAATGGAGCTGAGTATTTCGCATACTTTTATGATAAAAAGAAAAGGTTGGACAAACGCTACGCTGTGTACCGCCGACGTTTGCGTTTTACTGCCGACCCTGCTCCTCCTCCTGTGAAATATGACAATTCGACTTTCCTTATGCAGTATCAGGTAAGGTACCCGCTCGATATTTATACTAGTATTCGAGGTTCGGCTACTTTGCGTTTTGATAAAACAGTAGTGCTTTCTTCAGATATTGCTACCCTTGAATTCCCAACTGAACGCACCCAGCGTTTTGGCATTAAAGGCGAATTTGTTTTTGATAATACGCTAGATATATCACTGAATATCAAGAATGGTACTCGTTATAAAGTTTTTGCAGAAATTGTCAAAGGATTTGAAATCGACATACGGGAGAATTTCCAGGTCAAAGCCAATGATGGTTTTATGACCGTGGTCGGGTTGGATGCACGGCATTACCAACGCGTACTCAAGTGGTCGGTCCTGGCAGGCCGCTTGGCCGGGGCAACTTCGTTCGGGCAGGAAAAGATACTTTATATGCTGGGTGGTACGGATAACTGGCTGCTCCCGTCTTTTGATGAAACCATTCCGTTGCCGACCAGTGGCGATTTTGTGTACCGTTCTATCGCTACCAATGCAAGGGGCTTTAAAATGAACGTGCGGAACGGCAACTCTTACGCCGTTTTTAATGCAGAATTCCGGATGCCAGTATTCCGTTATATATTCCCACGGTCGTCTTCCAATTTTGTGCGCAATTTCCAAATGATCGGATTCTTTGATGCTGGCACAGCATGGGAAGGAATTGACCCATTTAATGAAACAAGCCCGCTCAATACCTGGCGTGACAACAACAACAATGTTGCTATAGAAGTGAATTTTTTCCGAGACCCGATCGTGTATGGTTATGGTGTGGGCGCCCGTACTTTGCTGTTTGGCTATTTTGTGCGACTGGATTATGCATGGGGCGTGGAGACGAGGGAAGTACAGGATCCAAAATTGTATTTCTCGATTGGGATGGATTTTTAGACTGAAGCGACAATCAAAAGAAGGATGGTTTTACTTGAGCGAAAATAAACCCTACTTCCGCCTCACTTCTCATAGCTCACTTTCACTAATCTTACTTTGTGTCGCCGTTCGCTGGGCGCTACAAAAGTGTCCTTAGAAATTTGAATCCCGTCCCTGAAACGGATGGCCAGACCTTTCCTTTCCGTATTCATCACAGCATTGCGGTCATATTCACCATTACCATTGATAACGTACTCGCTGACTGTATTTTCCTGTTTAATTTCATCATTGAAGACAACTCGGAGGGAAGACGGTGGGGCGGCGCAGGTGATCACGAAAGACAGGAGCATCGCGGAGCGGCTGTTTGAGCGGATGCTGGCAGTGCAACAGTAACATTGTGGCAAAAAAGAAAAACGCTCATGTTCCCTCCTAACCGATTTCCGAAATTTCAGTAAACCTTGAGCGGAAACCATGCCCAGTACACAGGGTAGGTTCAGGGCGAATTTCGGAAATCTGGGTGATGGTTTCCCTGAGAGATTTCCGAAATTGCTTGTGGGAAATATTCCGGAATGGGCAATAGTCTTTTTTCAAAAGGACTGAAATTTCGGAAATCAGTTAGATGGAAACATGGGCGAAAGAAATTGAACATTATTATTTCACTCAACCTATTGAACAATAGGAACAAACCTCTTAAAAGATGAAATTTTCAGAAGAAGCAAACCTCCGCGAAAGGATACACCAGCTCACCCGCTTGAAAGCAACTGGCACGCCTGACCAATTGGCCAGGCGGCTGGATATGTCAAAACGCAACCTGTTCAGGACAATAAACGAGATGAGGGCGGACGGCTTTCCCATTGTCTATGACAGGTTGCGGGAAAGGTATTATTATGAGAAGGAAGTGGTGTTCGAGGTGAAGTTTTATGTGGCCGAAAAAGTGGAGGCCCAAAAGATAACAGGTGGGGAGTTTTTTCAATTTTTTGACAACTTTTTTGGTTCAGTGCCGGATTTTGGCAGCGGGAGGGGTTTCCTTTGTGGGAGATAACGTTGTCGAAGGGAAACTCCGAACCCTGAATAGAGGAGATCATCAAAAGATTTAAAAATCATGAAATTTGAAAAACTCTCAGATTCAAAATTTGCTGCATTTGAGAAATGTGCATTGCCCAATCTCAAAGGTATTTTTGGTGGGACCACTGATACAGATGGGACTGGCACTCATGACGAAGCTGAAACATGGCAGTCTCCCAATGACCTTGACGATATCACTACATCTGTCAATGGAACGACAATTAGTAGTGACACATCAAACAATGACAGCCATTGAAAATTATTCAGCTTAGTGTTGAAATACAAATATTGATGGTATGTCTAAATTATCTAGACATACCACTCAATTTGTATTTCTTTTTTCAATAATTTGCCCACAATCATTATGTCTATTTAATATGTAAAGTAACGTTAAATTGAATAAATCAAAGTCGGCATCTATGAAAAACAATTATTATTTCTTAATGAATTTAATGAACATTGCTTTAATCACCTTGATTTTTTCAATCAACAATTTAGCGGCGCAAAATTTAGTTAAAAACTCAGGATTCGAAGAGCATCAAAATATACCATCTTTATGGTTCGACAATTGGGGTTATAGCAAAACATGGAAAAATATTGGCTTTTACGTGCAAATTTTCGATACAGACTATAAATTGAATAAGCAAGAAATTTCTAGGGGTTATAAAATGGATGACTATTTACCATATAAAGGGAAAGCCGTGGCTTGGATTCCCGCATATTTGATGGACACAAGAGGGTCTGTCGTAGGTGGGGGAGAAAGTGGTTACCTTTATTCACTTTTAAAAAAGCCTTTAGAAAAAAATAAATTATATAGTATAAAATTTTGGGTCAATATAAGGGGAAATTTAATTTTTGATAAATCAAAAGATTATTCTTTCCTTAAGCATTTTGGTATTTCTTTTTGCAATGAAAAGCCTTACGTGACGGGTAAATATCCAACACCAAGTTTACTAAGAAGCGATAGCCCATTTTTAATACCTATGGTTGATTTTGGGAAATGGATACAAGTCGATTACATAATAAAACCCACTGCTAATCTAAAATATATAGTAATAGGGTGGTTTGACAACCCTAATGATCCAGCTTACCGTCCTGACACATATGGCCCAACAAGATATGAATTTTTAGTAGATGATATAGTTGTAGAACAATTGGCATCTTCAGATACGGTTAATGCCAATAAAGCTATTGAATGGCCTTATGTAAATGCTGACGGTAAAATAGTATCTTATCAGCCGGAGGTTAAAAAAAATACCACCATTAATTTCGACTTTAATTCCTCGGCAATTAACCAAAAGGGGGAAACTGTTCTTGACTCGTTCATTCTCTGGGTTAAAAAGACTTCGCCCGACGAAGTCTTTCAAATAACTGGCTATACAGATAGTATTGGCACTATTGAATACAATGACGTTTTGTCTTTAGAGCGTGCTCAAACAGTAAAAACTTATTTGGTAGAGAAAGGGAAACTGCCAGACTATCAATTTATTATTAATAATAATGGAAACAATAATTTCATCTCGGAAAACAAGACCGAAACTGGTAGGAATATTAACAGAAGGGCAAAAATATCAGAAGCTGGAACACAACTATCTCAGAAGGTTTACCATTTGGTTACACAACATGCATTAACTGGCCAAATAGATTCTGCATTTTATTTCTTAACCAAGTGGCTAAAGATTCCAAGCACTGACAAGATTTTATTATTATTTGACCCAGATTTAAAGAACCTTCATACGGACAAAAGGTGGAATGGTGTTGAATATTTTATTCGGGAATCCTATAAAAAATATAGAAAGCCTGAATTAGCATTTAAGTTAGACAGCCTTTACTGTGTTGACCAATACTATCGGAGTTTGGGCAATAAATTTAAATCGGCAAAGGGAAGCACTCCACTTGCTTTGGAATCAGGCTTTATAGAAAATGCCAATAAAGCTCAGGTTTTACAAGAGTCAGCCATTAAAACAGTGGAAAAATTGTTATTGAATCAAGATTGGCCATCTTCAAACGAAGTAGGGCAACGCTCTTCCGAAGCTCCGGCGCTTATAATAGTGCATTCAACTGATACTACGTTAATGAAAAGTTACTTACCCATATTTCTAAAAGCGTCAAAAAATGAAAAACTCCAAGTAGTCTGGTATGCACGGCTTTTTGACAAAATAATGTTGGCTGAAAAAGGAATACAGCATTTTGGAACACAATACTGTTCTACAAAAGAAAACCCTATGGAATATGTGCTGTGCCCTATAGAATCCCCAGATGACATAAATGAAATCAGGGCCAATTTGGGATTGCCCTCTCTTGACCTAAATGCTAACATTCGAATACATGAACCGAACAATCTTAAGGAGCAAAATTAACAGTATATGTTATTAATTCTTTCTCAAGAAAATGATGTAAGCACAGTTCATATTCTTCAGTGGCTTATCCATTGGGGGGTTCCTTTTTTCAGAATAAATGAGGAAGACAACATATCGGTAGATACACTTTCTATTGGCCCAAATAATTGCAGAGAAATAATTTTGATGAAAAATGGTAAACATCGTCTAGTTTTAAACGAATTAAAGGCTTGTTGGTATAGACGTGGTGCAGTTCATTTAAGAATAAAAAACCAGTTTCCGATTGAAATTGAAAAGCCACTTAGTGAGAGAGTTTTTACTCACATGAAAGCGGAAGCTAGAGCTTGTGAGGATTATATTAATTTTATAATAGAATCTTTGCCTCGGATAAATACTTACAATCGGAGAGATGTCAATAAGCTTATAATATTAGATATTGCTTCGAGAATTGGACTAAAAATACCAAAGACATTAGTGACAACTAAGAAAGAAATATACTTGAGCACATTTGGCAATAATCAAAAAACGATTACGAAAAGCATACATACAGGTTTTGATTACATGCGTGTAAATGATGAAGGGAAAGAGGAACGATATTCAACCTATACTGAAGTCCTAGACTTTTTAAATCTTCCAAACAGTTTTTTCCCTTCAAAATTTCAGGAAAAAATTGAAAAAGAGGCCGACATTCGAGTATTTTATTTATTCGGTGACTTTTACACTATGGCTATTATGTCACAGGACAACCCTCAAACTTCGACTGATTTTAGAAAATATGATAATATTAAACCAAATCGGAGATTCCCTGCGAAACTACCTTTTGAAGTTGAGCAAAAGCTTGATTCTCTCATGAGAGCAATCGAATTAGAGTCTGGATCCATTGATTTAATACTAACTAAAGATGGCGAATTCATTTTCTTAGAAGTGAATCCAGTGGGTCAATTTAACATGGTTTCAGTTCCATGTAATTACAACCTTGAAAAGATTTTTGCACATAAACTTAAAACATTCCTTAGCTAATGAATACCATAAAAGAAAAACTATTAGTCCACAATTTTCCTGACCTGCTTAAGTATGGAGATTTACCGATTACTATTCATTATACTCAAAAATTTACTACCCTTATAGAGGGGCAGGAGGTAGTTGTTGAGCCATTGAAACTAAAATTCCATGAAGTGGAAGATTATCATAGCAACAATGTTCAGCCAAAGGGTGGGCACTATAAGCCTATTTCTAAATTTGTTGATGGAGTATTATGAAAAAGCTTGAAGCAAATTCTAATGAAATATATGTATTGAACCCTACAGCAATACCTGTTAAAGGTTTAAGCAGAAGCATATTATGTGATATAGAACGTCATGTATATACTCTTATTCCTAATGCGCTATACGAATTACTAAGAGAAAATAGAACTGGAATAATTTCTGAAGTCATTTATAGATATTCAAATAAAGATGAATTGATTACAAAAACAATTGAAGAATATTTTGATTTTCTGATTCAGGGTGATTATATATTTTTTACCAATTCTCCTGACCTATTTCAACCGTTAGAATTTGAATGGGATTATCCAGCTAAAATAACAAATGCCATTATTGACGTTAACGATTTTACTGATGTCAATTTTGAAGAAATATTATCCCAGTTAGAATCATTAGGTTGCTATGCTATACAGATTCGACTATATTGTCAAATGGCTGCTTCTGAAATGGCCAAAAAAATTTTCGAACCCACCAAAAAATCAAAAATTCAAGCGATTGAGATTGTACTACCATTTGCCAGTTTCTGTGAGTTGGATAGCTGGAGCAAATTGACTGATTTATACACCAGAATCAAATATTTACAATTTTACAATGCTCCGAAATATGAAATTTTACAGGAATTTGGTTACAATGGTATGGGGCTTATTTACCTCATTAAGGACAATATAGAAAATGAAAAATGCTGTGGCGTAGTACACTCGCAATATTTTACTTTGAATATATCATCATACACCGAGGCCCAACACCACAACACCTGCCTCAACCGCAAAATCTCCATAGACACCCACGGCAACATCAAAAACTGCCCCAGCATGAAAGAAAGCTACGGCAACATCCGCGACACCACCCTCCGCGAAGCCCTCGGAAAGCCCGGCTTCAAAAAATACTGGAACATCAACAAAGACCAGATAGAAGTATGCAAGGATTGTGAATTCAGATATATCTGCACCGACTGCCGGGCCTATATAGAAGACCCAGAAAACATCCACTCCAAGCCCCTCAAGTGCGGCTACAACCCCTTCACCTGCGAGTGGGAGGAGTGGAGCACCAACCCCCTCAAGCAAAAGGCCATCGAGCACTACGGCTTGGAGGAACTGGTGAAAAAAGAAGAAAAAGCAATGTAAATAATGCAATCCGATCGTGTTTGGTTATTTTGTCCGATTTGATTATGCGTGAGGGGGGGTGGAGACACGGGAGGTGCAGGATCCTAAATTGTACTTCTCGATTGGAATGGATTTTTAGGAGGGGGGCTTATTTATTTCCCGTCTCACTATCCAAAACCCTCGAACACCTCATCAATATCCAGTGTAATTCCAGTAGCAGGATCGGTGAATTTGCCATCGGCATAGGTGACGAATTTTTCGTCTGGGGTAAAAATGCTGACCGTGCGGGTGGTGGGCACCACGATCCAAGCAGACTTGACTCCAGCAGGGAAGTAATTTTCAAAAATCTTGTTTTTTACGCTTTCGAGGTCTTGTTTTGGAGAAAGGATTTCGATAGTGGTAAGGGGCGGCTCTTTGACTTTCAAGACATCTTTGGACAGAAGTAGTTCTCTTTTTGCGAATATCGAAATATCCGGTACGGTAGGACGAGAAGACTTTGGGAGTTCCAAATCAACTTCGGTCACTATACTATATTTCTTTCTATAATGGGTGCGGAGTGCAAATCCTACATTCAATTGGATTTGGCTGTGATTGAGGCTTGGCATGGGTTTGTTGCGTTCTGTTTCGTAATCGGTAGTATAGCCCGTTTCACTGGCAGCAAGGTCTTGATAGTCATCGTCTTTCATCATGGCTATTTTTTTATGATAACAAATTTAAGTATAAAACCGGATATCCGCCTCACTTCTCATAGCTTACTTTCACCAACCTTACTTTGTGTCGCCGTTCGCTGGGCGCTACAAAAGTGTCCTTAGAAATTTGAATCCCGTCCCTGAAACGGATGGCCAGACCTTTCCTTTCCGTATTCATCACAGCATTGCGGTCATATTCACCATTGCCGTTGATAACGTACTCGCTAACTGTATTTTCCTGTTTAATTTCATCATTGAAGACCACCCGGAGGGAAGACGGTGTTTTAGCCAAAAAATAAGATGAATAAATGGCGTCGTCGTCTTGAGAATATTGTTTTTTGTGGAGGATGTTTTTCCAGTGCAACTCTCCGGTAGGGTGTATGGAGAACAAGAATATATCGTCGTAATAGTAATCAATAATGGGACGGATTCCTGTCCTGCCGTTATAGGCCGCTGAAGAACCGCCGCGCACAAATTCCCTGGCAAGTTCCCCTATCATTAAAATACCTCCGTCCCTCCTCAACACTATTTCTTGAACGTTTACTTCAGTAAGGCTCGTTTTTTTGGAATTCTCTTTTTCGAGGAGTATTTTGATAAATTCATCTTCAAACGGATGGAAAACAAGTACTTGATCCTCAGGATTTGCGTGTGAAATATTGAGGTAAAAAAGACCGTCCGTTTTGGCCGTATTATCGTCGCCGTATAACCCACCTGCCACGAGGGACTTGTTGAGGTTGTCAAAGGTGAAAAAGGCATCATAAGTCAAGTGGTTCTGCATGTTGACAGTATACCGCCTCAATTGGCTGTCTTCCCCTCCACTGCATTCAAATATTTCGATGTAATGGCTGGATTGCTTAGATCGCTTGTTTTCTTTTTTCAGCACAAAATACATATTGCCGTTGTTGTCCACCAACATCTCTTGGAAATCCCTCCCAAATTGGAAATCTTCGGTAGTGAGCTTCCGTTCCCATAACAATTTCATACGTCCCATGTGAAAGGCCATGGCATTGATTTCGTTTTGGTTTTCGAAACTCCATAGCAAGGCCACCTTTTTGTCTTCGGAATAAGCCACGTCTATATTGGGCTTGTAAAATATCCCTCCTAAGTCTTTTATTGAAACTGAGTCCACAAGGTTGGCGCCAGGATTATAGCGGTGTGCTTTGACGATAGTGTGTTGTTTTTTCCGAAAGGTATAAAGAACACAAAAATCCCCGCCAATGGTGACGACATCAATAAGTTCTGGGCGTTTTTTATCCAGTTCTATCTCTTTTTCCCATTGCTGGTGCAGGCGTTCATCAAAGCCCTGCACTTCAAAGCTAGTGCCCCGGTCATGGAAAAGGAGCACATTGCCGCGCTGGTCATCAAACATATAATAAGAGACGTTTTCCCGAATCAATATTTCATCAGAAACAGTAACTGACTGGGCATCAAGCAATAAGGGAGACAGAAGGATGGAGAAGCATATTAATTTTTTCATAGCCTGGTTGGTCTGTGGGCAGTGGTAGTAAACAGCAGGCAGTGGGCAGGAAGAAAAGGTTATTGCCCACTGCCTACTGTTTTATCTTGTCAAAACGATATAATCCCTGATTATTGTTTTCAAAAATTCAGTTTGTCTTCCTTTTGGGGGCGCAATATCCAACTGTTTTGAAATGACTTGAACGGCTTCGTTGATAGCGTGTGCGTGAGCTGGGTTGCGCCAAGATTTGTACCTGGTCAAAGTGTTTTTTATCAAGAGCACATCAGGTTCAGCGAGTTGTTTGACTTCGGGGTATTTTGGTTCGTAATCTTCGATTGTTTGGATGTTCAGAATGTCGGATAGTTGAAAATGAAGTTGGTTTTTCACTCTGATGACGGCTGTGTTGGCAGCAAGGTCACCAAGCCGTTGACCCCGGTAAGTAGAAGAAATCAATACGGCACCAAGAACCCCAGCGGAGAAAATAAAATCAACCAAAAGGAACAAGCTTCTCATCAGGAAATCACCTGGCCCTGGTTCTTGTCCATCGAGCCGAACCACTTTCAGGTTAGTCGCTTTTTTGCCCCAGGATTGGCCGTTAGAAAATATTTCGGACATAAAATGATAGAGCATCAATCCTGCCAGTTGCATCAGCCCAAGAAAACGGAATCCCCAATCAGTTATAAAATCCCCGAATAAGGTCGCCAAGAAAAATAATAGGAAAAAATAGATGACAAAAAATAACAGCAGGTCGATAAAAAAACCAAAGAACCGCTCCCGCAAGGAGGCCAGCTCATATTCTATCATCACATTTTGAGTGGTGCGTATGTCTATGGTTGCCACGAATCAGTTTACTGGTTACTGTAAAACAAGGCTTCGAAAATACGAACAATGTATTTAATACTCAACACCTAATTCCATTCCTTAACAGCCCGCTAACATTTTTCCGGCAATTTCTTTAAGCAACTTCGCCGCAAGGGCGGCAGTCATATCCGAAATATCGCGGTGAGGGTTGTATTCCACAATATCGGCTCCGATAACTGGTGCATTGATGTTTTGGATTAAGCGCAGCACTTCCCTTGTTGTCAGTCCACCAGGTTCATGGTGCGATACCCCTGGTGCGAAAGCAGGGTCGAGGCCGTCAAGGTCAAGTGAAATATAGAGTGGTTTTTCAAATGAAAGGCTCTTCCATTTTTCCTCAAAATCTTTTGCTTCAACCACTGAAATATCAAAACGGGCCACCTGTTCTCGTTGGTGGGGATTGAATGTGCGAATGCCCACTTGTGTCAGTTTGCCAACTAATTTCTCCTCCATGATGCGGGCAAACGGGCAGGCGTGGGAATATCGGTTGCCCTCAAATTCATCGTATAGGTCGCCGTGGGCATCGATTTGCAGAATTTCAAAATCATCAAAAAACTGTTGGTATGCACGGATGATGGGGTAGGTGATGGAATGGTCGCCACCAAGCGTCAATGCCTTTGAGCCATTGGTTAGCACTTTCGCCATCCTTCTTTCGATGTCCAAATAGTTGTCGAACTCTATATTGCCGATGTCCTGGAAATGCTCGTGCTCGATGGGGTTGTCGGTATTTTCCGTCCAGTAGTTGCCGGCACCGTTGTGCAGCGTTTGCCTGATGCGATCGGGGGCAAGGGCAGGGCCTTGAAGAAAGCTGGAATGTGGATCGAAAGGGATGCCGAGGAGGGTGACTATGGTATTGTTGTTTTGCATGTTTGGAATAGATTGTTACCTTGCTGTGGTAAAAGTATTGATAACTCAAAAAACCATAACCATGATTGACTCCTCAAATCACCTTCCTCTCCTTGAAGGCATTCGCGCATTAATCCTCCAATCTCGACAACGGGTATTAAAACAGGTTAACCAGACCATGGTAGTTACTTATTTTGAGATTGGAAAAATGATTTTTGAAAACATCCAAAACAGTGCTGATCGAGCTAAATATTCAGACAAACTGATGAAGACTTTGTCTGGAAAATTAACGGCTGATTTTGGTAGAGGCTTTTCTTATCGAAATCTGAATTTGATGCGTCAGTTTTTCAGAACTTATCAAAATCGAATTGTG
Organism: Saprospiraceae bacterium; assembly: GCA_029263015.1. Classification (GTDB taxonomy): domain Bacteria; phylum Bacteroidota; class Bacteroidia; order Chitinophagales; family Saprospiraceae; genus UBA6168. The sequence goes on from JAJCYI010000142.1 coordinate 52,051, forward strand.
CAGACACTGTCTGCACAATCAGGTGTTCCTTCTGGAAAAGTTGCCTATCGTTTCAATTTAAGCTGGTCGCATTATGTTTTTTTACTTAAAATTCCTGATACCTCCGAGCGTAGTTTCTATGAAATAGAGTCAGCTGAAAACAACTGGTCGTTGCGTGAATTGAAACGCCAGTTCAACAGTGCGCTTTTTGAACGTTTGGTATTGAGCAAAAACAAAAAAGAAGTGGCAACTCTTGCCCAGAAAGGTCAAGTCATTGAAAAACCTGCTGACTTGATCAAAGATCCATATATACTCGAATTTTTGGGGATGAATGAAATGGCCTCCTATTCTGAAACAGAATTGGAAACTGGGCTGATCGACAAATTGCAACATTTCTTACTTGAATTGGGCAAGGGTTTTACTTTTGTGGCCAGACAAAAAAGGATCAGCTTTGGCGAAAAACATTTCCATATAGATTTGGTGCTTTTCAACCGCATCTTGCAGTGCTTTTTTATCATCGACCTTAAAATTGGAGAACTTGGGCACAAGGATTTCGGCCAGGTTCAGATGTACGTAAATTATTACGATCGGGAAATAAGACTTCCGCACGAAAACAAGACCATCGGATTGGTTTTGTGCAAAACAAAAGAAAATGCAGTAGTAGAATATACCTTGCCAGCAGATAATAAACAGATATTTGCCAGTCAGTACCAAATGGTTTTGCCGGACAAGAAGGCACTCCTAAAGATATTGCAAGAAGAAGAATAGCCAATATGCAATACACCAAGCACAACCTTGCTGACACCATAGTCGCTCTTGCCACACCGCCAGGCGTTGGTGCCATCGGCATAATTCGCCTGTCAGGAATAGATGCCTTGCTCACCGTGCAAAAGGTTTTTGGCGGAAAGGATTTGACCAAACAGGCGAGTCATACCCTGCATTTTGGCACGATCAAAAACGGGGATGGGAAAATATTGGACGAAGTGCTTGTTTCCATTTTCAAAGCTCCCAATTCATACACCGGAGAGGACATTGCCGAAGTTTCCTGTCACGGCTCGCCATTTATATTAAAACAAATACTGGAACTGTTCATAGAAAAAGGTGCCCGTCTTGCACAGCCAGGTGAGTTTACCATGCGCGCTTTTTTGAATGGTAAAATGGATCTCTCCCAGGCTGAAGCCGTGGCCGACCTTATCGCCTCCACTTCTGAAAGCGGCCACCGCGTTGCGATGCGGCAGATGCGGGGAGGGTTCAGCAATGAGATACAAAAACTGAAGGAAGAACTCATCAATTTTGCCAGCCTCATCGAACTCGAACTGGACTTCGCAGAGGAGGATGTCGAATTTGCCAACCGGGAAGAACTGAAAAATACGGTTCAAAAAATTCAATCTTTTATTCATTCCCTGATTGAATCCTTCAAGCTGGGGAATGTGCTGAAAGAAGGTGTGCCCACCGTCATTGCGGGCCGCCCCAATGCGGGCAAGTCCACGTTGCTCAATGCTTTGTTGAACGAAGACAGGGCCATCGTCAGCGAGATCGCTGGTACCACCCGCGACACCATCGAAGAAGTGCTCAATATCAACGGCATCGAATTTCGCCTCATCGATACAGCGGGAATACGGGAAGCCACAGGCGCAATCGAAGCCATCGGCGTGGAAAAAGCATTGGAAAAAGTCAGTCAGGCAGCCCTGCTCGTTTACGTTTTTGATGTCGGAGAAATGAAGGTTGACGACGTATTGGCAGACATCGGAAAACTGCAACGGGACGACATGCCGCTCCTCGTTGTCTGCAATAAAATGGACACCTACCCCTATTTCAAACCTGGTTCAGTGAGCAGTGAGCAGTCGGCAGTCGGCAGCTGGGAGGTTATTACCTGTTCTGCCAAGAACGGGATGAACGTTTCCTATTTAAAAGAGAAACTCTACGACCTCGCCATTTCGGAAAAAATAAACCTGGAAAGCCCCATTGTCACCAATGCCCGCCATTTAGAAGCCCTGCAAAAAGCCCACGACAGCCTCAGCGATGTACTCGCAGCAATGGATTCTGGCATCACTTACGATTTTGTGGCAATGGACATCCGCCGGGCGCTAGCCCACCTCGGTGAAATAACTGGGGAAGTCGGGGTGGAGGATTTGTTGGAAAATATTTTTGGAAAATTTTGCATCGGTAAATAACACCATTACTTTTGATTAGCGATTAAAACCAGAAAGCCCAGATCGTAGATCGACCTTATAAGTGATTCACTCACAAGATGTTGTAAAGCTAGTCATTAATCTCTAATCACTAAAATTCAACCATGCAAGAACCACCTGAATATTTCCTACCTTTTATGCATACCATTGAATCAACGGTGCTCAAACTCTGGAAAGAACTCCGTTCGATGAATGACAGCGACGTGGAATTTGTGTACGAAAAACTGAAAGATTATTTCAGGAAAAAAGTACAGGGGAAGGACTTGGGCGAACCCGAGACTTCTTCCGAACGCCGACAAGCACTGATAGATGAGCTGCTCAATGCAATTGATATGCGGGAGGAAATAGAAGCAGACATTCCGTTCATCAACGATCCGGACTATGCGCCGACAGGGGTACCTATTTCTTCCCTGGCAAGTTTTTATATGATGTGCTTTAATCGGCTGATAAAATCGGTGCGGATGTGGCGCAAGGAATATGGGCCGAAAGGTTATCTGTCGTTTATTGACAAGCATGTGATGTGATGGACTTTGTTTTGCCCTGAAATAATCTTTCACAAAAGTGTAAAATATCAGTAAAATCAAAACCGCCTTTTGAGAAGATTGATGTGACTGTGGCGAAAGTGTATTTCAAACCCCCATCCTAAACTGCACCACCCGAAATGTCTCCTCAAACCCTTCCCGAAGGTAAAATTGCTGTGCCCGTCCGTTTTCCAATTCGGTATCAACGGCCAGTTCGGTGCAGCCTGATTCCCTTGCCCATTTTTTTATAAAAACAAGCATTTCTTTGCCGAGGCCTTGCCCTCGGTATTTTTCATTTAAATAAAGCCCGTCGATATAGGCAACGGGAGAGGAGGTGCAGCCTTCCACAATATTGCGGAAGGATAATTCAATCATGCCGACGGGTTCAGTTTTATCTTTTTCTAAAAATACGAGGTAGGAGCAAAGGTCAGGAGCGCTGATAATGCGCTTGATTTCAGTCTCGATATATTCAGGTTGGAGGTCTCCGTACAGTTCGTCGCGGAAGCGGCACCAAGTGTCAAAATCATCGAGGGTAGCAAGCCGGAAGTGGAGCATATTAAAAATTAATTGAGAATTGAGAATGAACCACAGGGGACACGGGGAGCACAGAGAAAGTCATTATTTCCGCCAGAGGCGGGAATCCCCTGTGCTCCCCGTGTCCCCTGTGGTTCGCTATTTATCACCAAAAAAGTTACCGATGTCGTTCTTTTTAACCGTCGTCAATGCCCAAATAACAAATGTAGAGATGAAGATAAATTCAATGCTCTGCATGTTGAACACCCCGTAAATGTATTTTTCCGAAAAAGAAGAAAGGCCAAGAGGTTCCAGAACAGGGGACTCAAGGGCATAATATTTCAATGTACAGTGAAAACGGTGGAAGGTGAACAGCGCCAAAATAAAGCTACCGACTAAAAAGGAAATGCCTTTTCGTTTCCACGAAATAGGAGAAGCCAGCACGAGGGCAATCAGCACTATAAACTGCAATAGGAAGTAATCCCAGACGCTGAAATACGAAGAACTGACATCGAGGTTGGCGGTCTGTTGGCCAGCTTGCCTGGCAGCATCAATTTTTGCTTCTTTTGTTTTGGTGTTCATATATGTGATGACGAGGTCGTGTTCGCCACCACCTTCCGCTGGGGAAAAACTTGCTTCAGCATCGGGGATAAAAGTGCGATAGGTGCCTGTGGCCCAATTGGCAAAGGATTGGGTGAAGCCACTGCGAAAACCGCTGACTCCAGCCAAGATGACCAGCACCAGATAGACCGCCAAAAAAGTCAAAGTAAAACGGGCAATTTTAGGAAACTTGGGCATCGGCAGGTGGTTTAGGAACGGTGAATAAATAAGTCGAGGTTCATGGGTCGGTTGTTTTGTTATTAGTTTTTGCTTTAAAAGAGGGAGTTATGTTGATATAGTGACTGATTTTAAAGTGAAAAATAAAAGCAAAAAAAGTAGCCAAGAATCTTGATTTATTTATTCACCGTTCCTTAGTGACCCAGTGGAGCCAATAGAAAAAATAGAGGATGGCCAGCCCGATAAATACAACCTGCCAGAACTCTATGTGCATGAACTCAAAATAATCAGGCGCATAGACCCCCACAAAATACAGGGTAATGATGCGGAACAGGTTGAGTGCAAACAAAGACACCACGCCGATGCCGATGCCGGCCAGTTTTTTGCGCCTATCGGACGGGAACAACAATATGCCAGTCACCACCAGCATGATCGGGGCAATGGCGTCGCAGCCTTTTTTTATCAACAATAAATAATCATCTGATATGATCGACATGCCTTTGGCTGTGGTACCCTGTCCCATCAGGCTGAGGAGGCCACTGCTGATATGGGCGAAAAAAGTAGAGACGGGCTCCTGGATGTTTTCGACATAAAACGGCTGAATGGCAAGGATGTAAAACAACAGCATGATGCCAGCAAATCCCAACCAGAATTTGACAATAGGCTTTCGCTCCCCCAAACTATTTTCCCACCAGTTTTTCAAACCTCCAGTGGAACTGGGCTTTTTCTTTGCTTGGGATTTTCTGGTTTTCTTTTTAGACATGAATGAGTTTTAGTGAAACGTTGTAGTACGAATCCCCAGATTCATACAAATAGACTTACGAATCTGGGGATCCGTATTACATTGAGTTCGCCAAAATTAAGAAAGCTCCAACAAAAATAAAGGCAATACCCAATCTTGGATACTGCCTTTATTTCTGCATTTCAGAATCTGCAAATTCCGCACCATCAGCTGTGGCTTTTAACAGAAAATAGCAAGTGCAGCAAATAAGCCAGTGCCGGCCCCGCTATCAAGCTCCCCGGCAAATCCACTGCCGTCATTTCATAGCCGAATACGGAAACTGCAAGAACAAAAGTCGCTGCCAGTCCAATCATCACATATACCAACATTTTACCAAAAGAAGAACGGTCGAAAGGAATGCCTTTGCTTTGGGTAGCCATATTTCCAGCACCTACCAAAGCTGTCTGGCGGCGCATCATGGAGACCGTAGCAAATGACAGCAGGAACAAAGCCAAAACGATAAGTCCCCATTCACCCATAGCTGGAATCCCCAACACTGGGCAGGCATTGCAGGTGCCACCGGTCATCAAGGGGAACGGAAAGCCGCCTGCGGTACGGTCAACGGTGACGTTAAAACCGACACCGACAGGATGCCAGAGGTTTAGTTTGTAAATGCCAGGTGATATTTCAGGAAGGGTGGTGCCTAAAGGAATGGCCACCAGTCCGTTGTCGAAGATGGCGCCGCTGTTGAGTGCGGTGATCTGCCAAGTCTCGCCAGGCCCAGAATTGACCAGTACAAAATCGTGGAAATGGGTGATGTTGCCACCGCCGTCGATGATATTCAAAGGGTCGCCACAGGCACAAGGGTCAGTAATGTCAGGTGTGCCGTCGCCATCTTCATCGGTCTGACTGATAGCAGGGGCCACATTCGCTTTCAAAGTGAGCATTATATCACTTGAAATATCAAAATCGTCAAAAGGGGTAATATTGATGACGTCACATTCGGGCGCAAATAGCCAGGTGGTAGCCCCTTCGTCAAAACCATAACCCATCCGAAAAGCAACACCAAGGTTGCCAGGGGTAATTATTTTGATCACCACTTCATCACCAGGTATGGCCACGCCGGAAGGCGTGAGGGGTATATCTATTGGGTTCGTGCCGGTCATGGTTGATTGGATGATGGCAGAAGATGCTATTTCGGTAAATGTCCCGCTCGGAAAGGGAAAACCAGTGTGGACGGAAATAACAACTTGAAGGTTGGCGCCTACCGCCGAAGCTCCTTCAACTATTACGCTTGCTTGAGTGAACTCCACAGCATCGGTGCCTGGCAGAATCAATTTTCGGTAATGTTCGCTATAATACGTGATGTCCAGCGGGCCATCTGAGCAACCGATTCCCTGATCAAAAACAGCTGGGCCAAGATCGAACATCACCATGGCTGATTTCTGGGCATCATTTGCTGATGGGAGGTTAAGGTTACCTTTTCCATTTGTCATATCGAAGTTGGAAAAGAGGCTGGGGCTAAGGGCTTGGGCCTGCAAAATTTCTTGGCCGGTAAAAAATGCCAGCATCAGGATTATCAAGTTGAAAATCCTTTTGTTCAATCGAGTGGTAAAATATGTTCTCATAAATTAAAACTGGGTTTGGTATGGATATGAACCAAGCCTGCCAACATTGAAATAAATGCCACAGGTTGTTCGAATTGAATGCTGATATTAGGAAAGGAGAAACTATTTACCGGAAAGGAAGCTATTAAAGAGCACAAGCATAAAGCAAGCCAAAACCTTCATTATATTCTGAAATATAGATTGTTACGCATGAAAAATTAAAATGATTGGTAACGCTTGCCCAGTTTTGAGGTGACGCCTTTGGGCGTGGCGGAGCGGGAAGGGGAAGGTGTTGATTGAAAAATCCTTTATTGAAATGTCTGAGGCTTCCGATCGAACCGCCGCCAAGGCGATCCGATCGATCTTTGGAAAAAGTATTTGATCCAGGTGTCGGACGCCCTTCGAGGCGTCGGACACCTGGAAGGTAAGGCTCGGTGTCCGACGCCTCAAAGGGCGTCCGACACCTGAATTAACAAGCCGTCTAAATTTGGAAAGTGAGGTAGTTAAATCGTTCGGTCGGATCGGCTAAGCGCCGGTCCGATCGAGTAGCGCCAAGCCATTTGCTAAATGCAGGAAAAAACCAAAAACCAAAAAAAACCGAACCCTGCCTCGCCGGCAGGCAGGCAATAACCAAAAGAGGTGTTAGCACAGTCAGCGCTAACACCTCTTCCTTGTCATTATCTAACGTCGTATCAGTCCTTTTTGGAAAGCACCAAGTGCAGCAGATAAGCCAACGCTGGCCCTGCCAACAAACTGCCCGGCACATCCGCAGCTGTCATTTCATAACCGAATGCAGAAACCGCAACTGCAAACGCAGCAGCCAGACCAATCATCACATAAACGAGCATTTTAGCAAAAGAAGCTTTGTCGAAAGGGATGCCACTGCTCTGCGAGGTCACATTCCCAAAACCTGCGATGGCCGTCTGGCGGCGCATCATGAACACGGTGGCGAACGACAGGAGCAGCAATGCCAATATGATAAGTCCCCATTCGCCCATGGCCGGAATACCCACCAAAGGACAGGCATTGCAGGTGCCGCCCGTCACCAAAGGGAAAGGCCCGCCGCCCGCAGTACGGTCAACGGTGACATTGAAACCGACGCCGACCGGGTGCCAAAGGTCGAGTTTGTAAACGCCCGGTGATATTTCAACCAAAGGAGTATTTAAAGGGATGGCCACTAGGCCATTGTCGAAGATGGCGCCGCTGTTGAGTGCGGTGATCTGCCAGGTCTCGCCGGGGCCGGAAACGACCAGCACAAAATCATGGAAATGGGTGATCTGGCCCATGCCGTCTATGATGTTGAGGGGGTCGCCACAGGCACAGGGGTCGGTGATGTCGGGGTTGCCGTCACCGTCCGAGTCGGTCTGGCTGATGGTGGGGTCCATAGCAGTACCTTCAATGATAAAAGGAAAACCTTTACTTCCAGTATCGGCTATGGAGTTGTACGTTCCTCCATTATTTAAAGACTGTCTGGCGTTCCCAGTTTGCCCTTGTCCTAATATGGTGACGGGAGGAGCCCAAGGGCCAGAACCAAGTGTGCCATTTGTTTGCCAGGCCAACCAATAAGTGCCAGGCCCCAGCACGGTATTGACATTGACCACATTCTTCATGATAGGGCGGTTGGTAGCACTTCCCATTGTAGTTTCTGTCACCCTGTATATACCCGACCAGGTGGTACTGGCCATACGGTTGGTGGTCAGATCCCCAAAAACAAGGTTGCTGCCAACTTCATTTGGTGGCCCGTCCCAAATCTGTAACCTTACTTCGGTAATAGTGGATGCAGTGCTGGAGCCTGTTTGATAGGCATAAAAAGTAATGGTGGAAACATTCCACATGCCACTTGAAACGGTAAAATCATCGGCAACTACATTTTGGAAATTGACTTGATGGCCCCATCCTAATATATTGTCCCCCAAGGTAATAGTCTGAAGGATAGATTCATCCGCCCCTCCCGACCCGCTGCCGGGGCTATTGACCAGTGGGCCGTTGTCATAAAGTACAGCTCCCAATGAAAGGGAAATACTTGTGGCAACTAAAAAAAGCAGGAGGCAGAGCCTCTTTATTGTTGAGATTATAATTTTCATTGTTCAATATTTACAGGATTAAGAAAAAAAGATTTGTTCCAGGTTATTCCTCCAAGAAGCCAAGGGCCCAATCGCAATATTCAACTGCGGCGGTGTTCCCCTGTTCGAGGCAGGTCTCCCTTAATTCCTGAAAATATTCTATTTTTTCTGTTTTGGTCTGAGGTAAGTTGCTGGTGTCTGCTCCCTCACTTGCAGACATATTGGCTTTTCCGTTTTGCTGTGCATAGACCCAGCCTACCATGGGCAAAGCCAAAACCATTACAATAAGGAGCACCCTTTTAAGGGCATTTCGATTTTTCATAAGATAATAATTGTTTAAACAGTGTTTATAAATCGTGTCCGGCAACCATGAAAGCCACAGTGGCCAAACGGAAAGTCTGAGAACAGGTCAATCTTTAGATGTCAGTAAACCGGTACAGGGAAGGTGAAAAGTCTAAACGAGGTGAGTATCATAAAACTCCAAATATTTTGGAGACACCTTAGAACAGCACAAAGTAAGCCAAAAGTTGGTGAATATCCAAATGGGGGGGCTTGGTCAAAAAGCTCCTTTAACCATTATGGATACAAAAAGTATTTGATATAGGTGTCGGACGCCCTTTGAGGCGTCGGACACCGAGTATTACCTTGGTGACCGACGCCTAAATGGGCGTCCGACACCTGATAAACAAGCCTCCTAAGCTTGGAAAGTGAGGTAGTTAAATCGTTCGGTCGGATCGGCTAAGCGCCGGTCTGATCGAGTAGCGCCCAACCGGTTCCAAAGGGAGGGGGCTTGGTTGCTGGTTATTGCCTGCCTGCAGCGAGGCAGGGTTCGGGGTTTTGGGTTCACAATTCCTCTGCCAAATTCATGGTCAGCACGTATTTTGTTTTGTAACTAATTGATAATTAATATTTTATAATCATCACTCGTCACTCATCACTAACTTCATATGTTCGATGTTCCGTTTGCTGAACACCAACAATGCCCATATCAGGATGATGACAATGAAGATCAGCCCGAGGGACGTCAACAGGTTGTTGAGTTTGTGCAGGGAGAGGAAGGAATCGGGATTGCTTTCGTACAGCCCGATGTCGAGTTGGCCGATCTCGTACTTGAGCCTGATGGTCATCCTGAAAAAGGAATAGAGGTAGAACAGGACAATGCCAACACCTGCCAGTGCGAACCGCCTGCCCCAGGCAAGTGGCGTCGCAAGGAACAGTGCAATGAGGAATGCCAAAGCCATATTGATATGGTAGGAAGGGTCAATGCCGTAATCGTATTTTGGAACATTTACCATGCCTGGCTTGCCAGATTTTTTGATTTCACGTACCATCTGGTCTGCCTGTTCCCTGCTGTAAAAGTTGAATTTGATCTCCCCGTTTTCGGAAACCGCCTCGGCGTTTAATTCCACCTCAGGAAGGAATCGCTGGAGCACATTCCCAAATATCGCAGCGTTTGCCCCGGCCAATCCGTTCCTGATGCCTGTTATGGAAACCATAACTTGGAGCAGGATAAAAACCAACCAAAATATCCCAAAATGTTTCAACAATTTATTTGGATTCAGCATGGAAGCAAGGTGTTATTTGGTTATTGCCTGCCTGCCGGCGAGGCAGGGTTATTGGTTATTGATTTGGGGTTCATTCACCATTCACCATTGCCCTCCGCTGGTTCAATACTTTGATGACCCAATAGCCCCAGATGAGCATGGTGATGCTGATGAAAATGACAAATCCGCCCTGGACGTGCAGCAGCTCAAACAATGCCTGAGAACCTTTGGCGCCGGCAAAGTAGAGCATTGGCAGCCGGAGAATGTTCAAAATAGTAAGTACTCCAACTCCATATAACAATCCTCTTCCCTTTTCCGGCCAGCTGGAAGGAAATGCCAAAATCCCAGCTACCAAAAGTGCCGTGACTTCCAGCCCATCGCAGCCCCCAGAAACACTCATCCTGAAAGTATCGCCAGAAATGGTTTCTCCAATTGCTGTTACAGGCTGTCCCATTATTCCAAGCAGGAAAGCACCAATATTGGCTTGGCCATTTAAAAGATGTGGGTGGATATGAGTCAAGTTGAAGTCGGAATAATAAAAAGCATAGAATGCACCGATCATAAGTGCAAAGACGCCGAGGAAACGCAGTGAAACACTTTGGTTGCGCCAGTAGGTTTTGAGCCTTGAGCGCAAAGTTGGTCCCGAGGCAGTTCCCCTTTTTTTTGAATGACGTTTAGAATTTTTATTTTTTTTACTGGCCATTTTCGAGATGAAATAAAAAGTTTGAGTTAGTCAAGTTTATGATGACTGGGTGATGGTTCTTGTTGTAACGAAAGAATAAATCAACAGATGCAAAAATCAATAAAAAAAACTGTTGATTGAAATGCTATCAAAAAATCCCGAATTCCAGTCCTATGCCAGAATTCGGGATTTAAAAAATTGGGAGTTTCAATTTCCCAATTTCCTATTTCTTTTTTACAAACAAATGAATCAAATAGGCCAACATAGGCCCCGCCACCAGACTGCCCGGCACATCCGCCGCAGTCATTTCATAACCGAATGCAGAAACCGCTACGGCAAATACCGCAGCCAATCCGAACATTACAGCGATGAGCATTTTACCGAAAGAAGCTTTGTCGAAAGGCAATGTGAATTTGTTGTTAGAGACAGTAGTCCCGTATCCAGCCATTACAAGCTCACGCTTGCGCAATGCCACCACACCGAAAGTCAATATGAGCAGGGACAATAGTATTAATCCCCATTGGCCGAGGGTCGGTACTTGCTTACAAGCGGTACAGGTGCCACCCTCCATCAATGGAAATGGGCCACCGCCAGCAGTCCGGTCAACCGTCATGGTAAACCCGACACCTGGCGGATGGAACAGGTCGATGCGGTAAATACCTGAGCCGGGAGGTGTTTCCGTCAGCCCATCGCCGATCACGATGTTCGTTGCGCCTGCATCGGAATATGCCATGGCTGAAACAGCCGCCACTTCCCATGTTTCTCCGGTCATGGAAGTGACCTCTACAAAATCGTGAAAGTAAGTGATGTCGCCGTCTGCGTCATAAAAGTTCAAAGGATCACCACAGGAGCATGGATCGAAGCTGGTAGGGTCATTGGGGTTGGTTTGGCTGATGGTTGGGCAACCAGGGCCCAGTCCTGGGTCTACGGTTGCATAAGTGGAGGATGTGCATGATGGGTCTGTGCTGCAACGGGCTGTGGCCGTATGCATGCCGGGTGTGACATTCATGAAAACATTGGAGGCCTGAAACGGCCCACCATCGAGGGAGTATTCCAAGGTACCCGAACAGCCCATGGCAGAAGCGGTAATGGTGATCTTCCCATCATTGGTATTGCAGGAAGTTTCATGAGTGGGCGTGGCCGATGCAGTGATCGAACAAGTTGGGCATGTTGAAAGTACAAGAGTACGTCCATCTGCTCCGTTTCCTCCGTCCGAACCAGTGGTAGAACTGCTACCGCCTGAAATATCCAGGGTTGCCAAAGCTACATTAGGGGGTGGACAGGAACTAAGTTCAATCGAACCGCCAGACCCGCCACCGCCAGCCCCTGAACTACAATTACCAATAGCACCTTGGCCCCCCTTTGCATTAATGGTACCGGTCACGGTAAGCCCTCCTCCTGTGGAGGAGATGCTTACAGCGCCGCCGCCGCCGCCGCCGCCGCCGCCGCCGTCATCGCCTGAATTTATACCTGCAGGAGCGTCATCATCAGAACTACCTCCGCCTCCACCAGAACCACCGGTCAAAGGAGGTAAACTTGCATAGGCTGAACCACCGGTTCCAGCAGTTCCGCTGCCATCAGCAGCAGCATCCGATCCTGCAACTGAGTGGCCACCGCCACCGCCACCTGCATCATCACCAGTGCCACCAGTGCCTCCTCCTGGGCCCATTCCGTCTTGGCCATCAACGGTAACCAGGCCTATACCTCCACCACCTCCACCGACGAATCCGCCGGGGCCAGCCGAGCCACCGACACCACCAGGAGAGTTACAACCGCCGCCTGCCACTCCGTCTCCTCCATTGGCATTGATCGTACCCTGGATATCTACGGTACCTGTAGCAGTCATAACAAGGGGTTGAGATCCCATAGCTGTCAAGGTAGCACTAGGGTCTATAAAAATGCTGATCAAATTAAAAGCCGTGCCATCGAAATCTGGGGAAACCACCCCGTCAATCATTCCATTATCGGTATTGATTGTGTGCGCCCCTGTAGCTAGAGACAATGAGGTGGTTTGAGCTTGTAGCGTTAGTCCTAAATACAAGAACAACCACAAGAAGAGATGATTTTTTTTCATGAGAAAATATTTGTTTAAAATTGGTTTAATCATTCGACTCATCTATTGAGTGCAACTTAAACCGCACTGATTTAAAAATTATTTAGATGTCTGGAAATCGGTTCAGTAAAAAGAAAAAGTCAAAGCAAAGTGGGTGAATGAGTGAGTGAGTGGAAAAGGTCAAATATGAACAGTAATTATGCTATGACTGCACAAAGTAAGCCAAAAAAGACCGAATATTATAGGAATAGACTTGAAATTATAGTTTCATGAAAACTCCATGTACTGCAAGTTACAAACTTGCAAGCTTACGTCCAGAATGCAAAAGAGCTGTTAGCACTCGAAGTGCTAACAGCTCTCGCTTGTTTTTTTTGTTATTGCTGGCGCCGTGACTGTGTCGGTGCCCTATCATCTAATCCTTCCTTGGTATCAACAAATGAATCAAATAAGCCAACATCGGCCCAGCCACCAGGCTGCCCGGCACATCCGCCGCAGTCATTTCATAACCAAATGCAGAAACCGCTACGGCAAATACCGCAGCCAATCCGATCATCACAGCGATGAGCATTTTACCGAAAGAAGTCTTATCGAAAGGTAATGTGAATTTATTGTTAGAAACAGTAGATCCGTATCCAGCCAGTACAGGCTCACGCTTGCGCAATGCCACCACTCCGAAAGTCAATATGAGCAGGGACAAGAGGATCAGTCCCCATTGGCCGAGGGTCGGGACCTGCTTGCATGCCAAACAGGTGCCACCCTCCATCAATGGAAATGGGCCACCGCCAGCAGTCCGGTCGACGGTCATGGTAAACCCGACACCTGGCGGATGGAACAGGTCGATGCGGTAAATGCCTGAGCCGGGAGGAGTTTCCGTCAGCCCATCGCCAATCATAATGTTGGTTGCACCTGCATCAGAATAGGCCATGGCTGAAACAGCCGCCACTTCCCACGTCTCTCCGGTCACCGATGTGACCTCTACAAAATCGTGGAAAAAAGTGACATCACCATCTGCGTCATAGAAGTTTAGCGGATCGCCGCAGGAGCATGGATCGAAGCTGGTGGGGTCATTGGGGTTGGTTTGACTGACGGTGGGGCATGTTCCTGCCCCAGGATTAACAGTGGCGTTAGCCGTAGCTGTGCAAGTTGGAGAAGTACTGCAACGAACAGTAACTGTATGCATACCAGGAGATACACCCATAAGTACATTAGATGCCTGGAAAGTCCCGCCATCAAGCGAGTATTCCAAGGTACCTGCGCAGTTCATCGCCGAAGCGGTGACCGTGATGGTTCCATCGTTCCCACCTGTACAAGTTTCATTGGTGGCTGTTGCTGTTGCTGAAACGGATGCCCCAGGATTAACAGTAGCAGTAGCAGTAGTGGTACATGAAGGATCTGTACTACAGCGAATGGTAACTGTATGCGCTCCAGGTGCTACATTACTGAATACGTTCGAGGCTTGAAATGCCCCTCCGTCAAGTGAATATTCGAGCGTGCCCGAACAGCCCGTGCCCGTGGCAGTGACCGTTATGGTGCCATCGCTGTTGCCTCCACATGTTTCATGGGTGGGAGTAGCTGAGGCGGTGACAGAACAATCAGAAACGCAACTTCCTAATTGAAAGCCGAAATAATCGAAAGAACAGGCACCCGGAGGATTGTGATATTTAAAATAGAGTGTAGAAACGGGATTGGTACTAACGGTGTAACTACCATTTGGATTGGCACTACAGCCTGGGCCGTCGGTGATGACTTCGTTTGGAGTTGGGCCTACGCCCATCCGGCCACTTAGATTACTGCAGACAGTAAGGATTTGTCCTCCTAAGATCGCTGAAGCACCGGACCCTGAGATTGTTGTTCCTACAGACACCTGGGATTCTACTTCCAGGTTTTGGATATTTAATTGTTGAATAGATAAAGGATTGCTGAAATTCAATTTTAAAAGCAGTGTACCTCCATCATTATCGAAACCACCAAAAGTAGTTCCGCTCAAATCTTCATTGATATCGAGGTCAGAAAATAGAACTTCGGCACTTCCGTATACCGTACCATCCAGTTCTACATCGGCAGTTGCGCCCGTTCCGCTACCACTCTTGTTCGTCAGGTTGATGTACTCAAAATCTTCATTGGTACCGCAAGCAGTGCAAGGAGGAAATGGATCGGCACCAAGGCAGGTACCTATTCTAAAAGTATATGCATCATTAGAAGTATTAACTTTTACAGCAATATTGATACAATCATAAGTACCACTAAGTTGTAATGAATACGCTGCGTCACCTGTCCAGCCCACTCCTGAAGTAAAAGACAGGCTTCCCCCACAAGATGCAATACAGGTTGCTGTAATTTCATTGCCATCACAATCGGTAATTAATACTTCTGTATTTGTTCTAAGGCCGGAAAACTCAATCACAGGACTTGTTAATGGTGTGCCAAATCCTATAACCCACATATCTGTGG
The DNA here is from genome assembly GCA_029263015.1 of Saprospiraceae bacterium. GTDB lineage: Bacteria > Bacteroidota > Bacteroidia > Chitinophagales > Saprospiraceae > UBA6168. Next base: position 67,154 of record JAJCYI010000142.1, read on the forward strand.
AAATTCCTTGATTGTTAGCACCCATTGCGGTCCCTGTAAGGTCAGGGCCGTTGGAGTCAGCACCTGTATATTCCGCACTTCCAGCAATGGTCGTGTTACAGTTAGCATCGCTGGCAAGGCCTTCTGAGAAATCAGGGATATTGTTGCCACTGCCATCCTGCACCTGTGACCAGCTGAAAAGATCCCAGCAGTCAGCACCGCATTCGGCATCGGTGTCAGCACCGGGCGGCGTAACCTGAGCAGATAAGGACCCCAATATTGAAAAACAGCATAACAGCAAGCACAGACTTTTCATACTTGTTTTTAAGTTAAAAATATTCATGAGAGTTTTATATTTAAATTGGTTTTGAATCAAGCTGTATCAGTCACAATAGGAGATATACCGAGCTGGAAAGCTGAATAAACTCTAATGAAACTTATTAGTAAATCGGTTTAGAAAATATTGATAAAAGTGACGGTGAGTAGTAGAATTGTCCAAATAAATAGGAAAGCCACTTTTATAAAGAAGCAGAAAGTAAGCCAAAAATGATTGAAAATCATAGAAACAGGCATGAAATTAAAGTTTCATCACCCACCCGATAGTACAAAAAGGTATCAGTCCCAGTTGCTTCTTTGTCACTACCTGCTGCTGCATATTGTCGAAATATTGATCTGCACTATAGGGAAGTGTCACTTGACTTTTTCCCCAACGCTAAGTATCCAAAACACTCAGAAAACTGTACCTTTGAAAAGGAATATTTTAAAAAAGAAAAGAAGTATATGTCAAATCCAGCTATACAACCACCTCTGACTAATCTGCAAATGGAGCTGTTGAAGTTATTCACCTGGCAGCTTCCCGAAAAAGACTTGCTCGCCATCAAGGATTTAATAGCCCAATACCTTCTGGAGAGGACTTTTGAACTGGCAAGCGATGAATGGGAAAAACGTAGTTATACCGTTGAGGAATTCCAGAAGAAAATAGATGGAAAGCAGTGACAAATTGAGGATTGTCATTGATACCAATGTGGTATTGAACGCATTGTCGCCAAAACTGACCTACCAGCACGTTTTGCGGAGGGCACTTCGGGGAGAATTTATTTGGTGCATCACCACGGAAATATTATTGGAATACGAAGAAAAGATTGCTGAATTTTACGGCGAAATAACAGCTATTACATTTATGGAGGCGCTCACGATGTCCAGTTATGTTGGCAAAGTCGAAGTATTTTATCGTTTTAATTTATTGCCCGACCTGGGTGACAACAAATTTATTGACTGCGCCTTTGCTTCCAATGCTCATTTGATTGTGTCTGATGACCGGGTTTTTCAAAATCTTGAAAAAGTGGACTTCCCAAAAATCCACAGGATGAAACTGGATGAATTCAGTGATTTTATAGCAGCATAAAATCAAAAGCTAAAAACCTCTTCAAATCGTCACCTCCAACTTGTCCCTCCATTTATCTACCTTATCCACCAGGTCAAGCTATCAAAACTCCACCCGGTAGTTCAAAAACGGTATCAGCCCCAGTTGCTTTTTGGTCACCACCCGTTGTTGTACATTGTTGAAATTTTGATTCGAACGATCCTAAACCAAATTGAGCATATAGGAAGTGCTCCTTCCGCCCCCTGCTTCTTTTTTCAGCATCCCTTTCCCCTCCAAATCCTGAATATCCCTTAAAGCGGTATCGGTCGAACATTTGCATATCTTGGCCCATTTCGAAGTTGAGAGTTTCCCTTCAAAGCCATCAAACAACTTGTTGACCATTTTTTGTTGCCGCCCGTTGATTAAGGTTTCTTTATGTGCTTCCCAAAATTTGGCTTTTAAAATAATGCTCGATAAAATGCCCTCCGAAGCCAAAATGGACTTTCGGAGACATTCCAAAAACCAGGTCAACCATGCTGTAATATCCAAGTTCCCTTTTTGTGTTTTTTCAAGGATGTTGTAATAGTTTTTTCTTTCCTGCAGGATTTGGGAGGACAGACTATAAAACCGTTGGCTGCTTTTGTCCGACCGGGCCAGTTGCATATCTGTGATTGCCCTGGCAATCCTTCCGTTTCCGTCATCAAAAGGGTGGATGGTCAAAAACCACAAATGGGCAATGGCAGCCTTGAACACATCATCCGTATCAATAGCGGCATTGAACCAGTCCAAAAATTGTTTCATTTCCGGTTCCACCAAATTCGGGACTGGTGTCTCAAAATGAATTTTTTCTCTTCCCATTGCCCCCGAGACTACCTGCATGGGACCTCTATCATCTTTGCGCCAATCTGCAACGGTTATTTTATGCATCCCACTCCTTCCCGTTGGGAACAAGGCTGCATGCCAGTCGAACAACCGCTCTTTTGACAATTCGACCGAGTAGTTTTGGGTGGCATCTAGCATCATTTCAACCACGCCCTCAACATACCTGCCGGGGGGCGTATTTGATTTGAAATCCAGGCCCAATCTTTTGGCAATAGAAGACCTTACCTGTTCGGTGTCCAGCAATTCCCCTTCTATTTCGTTGTTTTTTAGGATGTCCAATGTGAGGGTTTCAAAGACCGCTTCATTTTGTAGTTTGAATCCCAAATTTCCCATTTTTCCCAAAAGTCTGCCCTGGAGATTCCTCACGTCTGCCAATAGGTTGATAAGTTTTTCATCGTCCCACTTGAATCGTGGCCAATTTTTATTTAAATGAATGTACATTTTTTTCGTAGCGGATTATGCGGTGAATAAGTATCGTAAAGATATGTATTCGCCGCAAATTATGCAAGGTTTAAACGTGTTATTCACCGCATGATGCAAATCAAAACGCCATCCAAAGATTCCAAAACGGTATCAGCCCCAGTTGTTTCTTGGTCACCACCTGCTGCTGCATATTGTCGAAATGTTGATTCGATTTTACGTTTAGGCAAATATCCCTTGCTTTTGTCTCCAAGAATAAGTATCCAAAACCACCCAGAAAACTGTACTTTTGAAAAAAATAAACAGATGCCAAACGAATTTTCAGAAAGGGTTTCAGCGGCAGTAAAAACACCCGTTTTTTCCGCTTGGCTGTTCTGGGACAGTGATCTGGAGAAATTGGATTTCCAACGGGACAAGAACAAAGTAATCCGTCGGGTATTTGATATGGGTCTTGTGGAAGATGTTGCCCAAGCACTTTGGTATTATAGCAGGGAAGACTTGGTGGAAGCATTGATCTCCGCTTCTTACTTACCTGAAAATGCCATTCTTTTGGCAAAGGCATTGTTCCAACTCAAACCAGAAGATTTCAAATGCTTTACCTCCAAACAGTTGCACCCCATTTGTTGAAAATTATCCGGGCAGTATCAGCAGCGCCCTTTTTTGAACAATTCCGTTTGGTAGGGGGCACCGCACTTAGTCTGCACCTTGGGCATCGCCAATCGGTAGATGCCGACTTCTTCTCCAGTCAGGATTTTGATTTGGATGGTGCTATTCAGGAACTGTCGAGCATATTACCGGGCTTTTTGGTGCTTAAAATGTCAACACACGGTTTTGCAGGAATTCATCAGGGGGTGAAAATAGACCTATACACCTGGGGGGTATCCTTTCTTTTGCCGCCCATACAGGAAGAGGGCATTCGTTTGGCAGACTTGCCTGATGTTGCATCCTTAAAACTGGAAGCTATCATCAATCGGAAAGAGGAAAAGGACTTCAGGGATGTACACGCACTTTTACAAAAATTCACATTGGGGGAATTGCTTGGGTTTTTTAAGGACCGTTATCCTCATTATAGTCCAAGAATGGTGACAGACCACCTCCTCGCTGTACGACATGTGGAAAGAGATAAAAGTATCAAATTGGTGAAAGAGATAAGTTGGGAAGAAGTGGAGTCAGAACTTGTGGGGTCTGTCCGGCAGTTTTACGAAGAAAAAGCCAGATTGCTTAAGGCAAAAGAGGAGAATGAACTCAAACATAGGCTTGAAGAAATAAAGAAAAGAAACAAAAGGAAATAGCCCAATACCTTTCTCCAAGCGCAGCATCAAAACGCCACCCGGTAATTCACAAAAGGTATCAGTCCCAGTTGCTTTTTGGTCACCACCCGCTGCTGCACATTGTCGAAATATAAGTAAGCCTCGTTCTTCCGGTTGCCCAGGTTCTGGATGTCAATCGAAAAGGTAGTGCTGCGGTTGGGCTTGTTTATTTTCCAATAAAAGCGGTAGTCAATGCGGAAGTAGTCTTTCAATTTAACAGAATTGGCTTTTTCTTCTTCAAAAACGGTGTAGCCCAGTTCGGTGGAAGCCACTTCGTCAATAGGTGTTTGGCGGAAGCCGCCGTACCAGGAAATGCGGGTGCTGTGGCCACGGATAATCGTTTTCCCATTTTTCTTTTTGACCTTCTCGCGCCCGGAAGTGGCATTGATTAGATAGCGGCCATCGAACCGGGTGGGGCGCTCGGTGCCGTCGTTGGCGGTATATAGGGAGCGGTAGAGGGAAGTCCCCAACCTTACGAATCCGTTTGTCAAAATAGGCCTTTCGAGCAAAATGTCAATGCCGTAATTGTGGCCTTTCCCCGTGTCCGTGAGGGTGTCTTGCAACAGGCGGAAAGTCTCTACATCATTCAATGTAGAATAGGTGCTGCCTGCCCTGGCAGATACTGGCACGTCAAATATTTTCTGGTTGTAAACTTCCGCTTTTAAGGTCATGTCATTGCTGAGAATGTGTTGGTAAGCTGCCACAAACTGGTGCGATTTGGTGTGGCCGATACCACCTTTTGGCAATAATTTGGCGAGGTAAGTCTGCGGTTGTTGAATCTGTCCTTGAGAGGAATATGCTATACTGATTTTTTGATGGTTGTTGGGTGTGAATGCCAGTGATGCTCTCGGCTCTATGATGGAGTGATTGAAGGTGTACCTAAAGTGGTTCCAGTGAAGTCCCGCAGTGAATTTTAACTTGGGCAAGATATGTGTATGCCGTGTTAGGTAGGTCTGCATGAGCCAGTCCGACACCTCTCCGCCAAATGCTTGATTGCCAAAGTTGTCTGAGAAAAAAGTGTAAAACCCAGACCTTTCCCTCGTCGCCTGCATTCCAAATTCCCAGCCATTGCGGGCGTTCTTTTTATAGGAAATATTTCCAGAGAGGGCGATCTTGTTTTCATTGATGTCATCTTCGCTCCAGCGGACGCCTTGTGGCACATTGACCACCAGATCGGCAGTGCGTTCGTGCTCAAGGCCAGAAACTGCGGCCACCAGGTTTACTTTCAATTGCTTACCGATCGGACTTTTGAAAGTCAGCCCAGTGGCGCCCATTTTTGAATCGAAATCAATATTGAAACGGTCTTTTTCTTCCTCGATCTTATTTGTTTCCAAAGGCGACTTAAAAGAATTTTCACTCAAACCGCCCATTCCAAAAAAGCCGATTTCCGCATTTTTTAAAACAGGAAAATTTAAGTGAAATGCAAAATCCTGAAAAGTGATTTCTTCCCCCCCAAAGTCAGTCCCTGCCGTTGTCAGCAAACCAACAAAGGAGTACCGATAACTCACTAAATAAGATCCCAGTGCAGGACTACCCACTGCCGACTGCCGACTGCCGATTGCCACCGGCCCTTCCGCTGCCGCTTCCAAACCGATCACTCCTGCCTGTGCGGTGAACTCGTGCTTTTGGTCATTGCCGTTCCGTAAGCGCATGTCCATCAGTCCGCCAATGGCATTGCCATATCCTGCGGGGAAGGCCCCTGACATGAAATTGGAAGTCCCCAACAACTGAGAACTCAGTATGCGGATGCCACCTCCTGACGCAGTTGGTCTATCGCTGAAAGTACCAGCATTTGCTGTATGGTTGGGGTTTACGATGTCCACGCCCTCAAGCCGCCACCGCACCGAAGTGGGCGAATTGCCACGTACCGAAATGCTGTTGCCCTGGTCGTCAACACCTGTGACGCCTGGCAGGGTCATGGCCAAACGGGCAGGGTCGTGATAGGTGGTGGGATAGCGGAACTGTTCTTCCACTTTAAGGGAATACGAGCTTACTGGGCTGGGGGCAGTTGAGCCATCTTCCCTGACGACGACTTCTCCCAGCGCTGCTGGGTTTTCTTTTAAATGAACATTTTGGATAAATTCTTTGCCCGTTTCCACCAGCAACTCGGAGATGACCATGGTCTCAAATCCCACATAACTTACCTGCAACTGATGACGGCCAATGGAAATCTTGTCCAAGCGGTAATGGCCCAGCGTATCTGTTACGGAGCCGAGGGGCGGACTTGTATTCAGCAAAACAATACTTGCTCCGACCAATGGCCTGCCATTACTCGCATCGCTGATGGTGCCGCGTATTGTTTGGGAATAGCAGGTTGCTGCAAAAAAAATATTTACCAGAAATAAGGAAAGATTGTTTTTCATTGGTGTGGTATCTTTGGCGGCGGACGTTGGACGGCCAACGTTTGACGACCGACGGCAGACGGTTTACGGCGGGGAACTGTTAGGGGCATGAAATTTATCCAAAATGTTGGCTTTTATACTAACTCCTTTCAAGTGCCACGTTCCAATATGTCCATATCCGTCTGGCGTCCATCGTCAGCCGTTGGCCGTCGTCTGTCCGCCGTTCGCAAATGTATGAATCAGCCATCAGAACAAATACCTTCACGCTATTTAAAAGAACTGCCTCCCCGGCGACTTGGCATTATTACCCAGGCCATCATGCTTTTTGGGGATATGGCCAGTCAGGTGGGTTGGTTGTTGTTTGCAGCAGGTTCGGTCTTTTTTTGGACGGTTGCAGTGAATTCAGAAGCGAGGATATTGTTCGAAGAGCGGAATATTGACTGGGAAGACAAGGCTGGGGTTATCCTTTCTGCTGATTCAACAAACAGGAGCGAAAATGGACTTCGCATTTGGAAATACAAACATTCCGTGGCGGTGGATGGCCAACGATATTTGGGCGAGAGCTATTCGGTGGACAAAAAATTTGATGCGATGCAGATTGCTTTCATCCGATACGATATCGCCAATCCACATATTAATTACCTAATCGGCTTGCGCCGAAATGAGTTTTCCTCAAAGGCCGATTGGTTTTTGTTGGTGCCGCTTTTTGGAATCCTTTTGCTTCTGTTGCCATTGAAACGGAATCTCCGCTACATCCGGTTATTGAAAATCGGTGATTTTACGAGGGGAAAGTTGGTCAATAAATACCTGACTGGCGAGAGCATTAAAAAAGGTGGGACCGTGATGCCGGAGTTCAGGTACAGCTTTGAGTTTGAGCACACGGGCATTAAATACCTCGCCAATTGCCGCACCCACGAAACCAATAAAGTGGAGGATGAAGAAACAGAGATTGTGCTGTACGACCGCTACAGGCCCCATTTCAATTTGGTGTACGATGCCGTACCGAATGTTCCACATATCAATGAAAATGGCCAGTTGGAACCGCTTTGGGGGATGAAGGCTTGGGTGCTGTTTTTACCAATGTTTACGGTGGTGGTGAATTTTGTGTTTTTGTTGTTGAGTTGAGGGAATTGTTTTTTGGCTGCTACCAAGTAAGAACTGCTCCCTAATCTTGTCAAGGTATTTTAACGGTTGTCAAATCATCTACAAATTGAAAATGTTTGCCATTTGTGGCAAGAGGAATGTTATTTGAAGAAGAAATTGCTGCAATCCAAATATCATTTTCAGGGATCGGCCGACCTTGATCTTTTAACTTTTTTCTAATATCAGAATAAACTTCAGCAGCTTGAGCGTTGATAATGAGTATGGTACAGCTTTCAATAAAGGTCCTGAATTTTGAAATATTTTTCTTTGCATTGCCTGAATTTTTGGCCCCATAAAGCAATTCTCCGCATACAATAACAGGAAGGCAAATCAAATCGTAATTTTCGATTTTTTTGAGGGTTTCAGTTTTACCGTTCAGTAAGTCTATGCCAATGTTGGTATCTAATGCGATTTTTTTCATAGTTCCCAATCTCCTTCTATTTCATTAAATTCCTCTTTAATAATCCTCTTGATTTCTTTCGTATCTTCATTGTTAAGGATACCCGCAAAAGCCAATACAGCAGCTTTGTTTCCTTTTGCAGAAGAAGCGTTTTTATTTAATAGTTGGAGGAATTCATAGACTTGGGCCAATATGGCGGGATGGACAATGCTGTTTATGTCAATTAAAATTTTGTCTCTTAGAAAAGTGAAATCAATAACTTAGACCATGTGAAACGAAGGTCTGAATAAAATAATAAGTCACGCTTATTGAGTTGGTCTAAGTTATTTATTTTCTTTTACTTATTGTCATATATAATTTATATTGTGGGTCAAATAAAACAAGCCTTACAAAGCTACAAAATATAGTCCGATAATTACGAATGAATAAATGGCTGACAATGGTAATTAATTGTGACGGTTACTAAACTGCCTTTTTGACGCACCGACTCCACAATTGCGACAGTTGTTCTTAATTTCTCTTGTTTATTATGCCAATATTTGTATAAAAATAACCATCTGTCCAGTGGCACAAATGTTGACAACCTGCGTAAATTGCCAGATCGGACACATTGCTGCCATTCTGGCGGGGGAGATGAGGAATTGGAAATTAAGAAATTGAGAAATTCATGGTTGCGGAGCGGTTCCAAATTTCTCAATTTCCAATTTCTTAATTTCCTTTCCCTATATAGCTCTTTTGAACTAAAATAAAGCCGTCACAAGTTGTCGGCTGATGAAATAAAAAATATATGCCTTTATTTGAAGAAATTTTTTCGCCTGAGGGTTTTGATGAAGAAGGCGAATTCATGCCCCTGATAACCATCGAAGAAGAAGATGAGCAAAACATCCAAGATACCTACCCAGAGGTTTTGCCGATTTTAGCTTTAAAAAACACCGTTCTTTTTCCAGGTGTAGTTATCCCCATCACGGTCGGTCGCGACAAATCTATCAGAGCCATCCAGAAAGCTTATGACCTACATCGCTTTGTAGCGGTGCTGTCGCAGCGGGATTCGAAAGTGGAAACCCCGACTGAAGATGACCTGTTTCGAGTAGGCACCCTTGCCCGTATCATCAAATTGATACGTATGCCAGATGGTACAACCACCGCTATTTTGCAAGGGCGGAAGCGTTTTAATTTAGTGAAGATGGTTTCCGAAACGCCTTTTATGCAAGGCACAGTGGAGGAATTGACTTATACTTTGCCTGAGGATAAACTAGAGTTTGAAGCGATGATAGCCACCATTGCCGACAAGGCAAAGCAGATCATCCAACTATCCCCGCACATCCCTTCCGATGCAGCGGTGATGATCCGAAATATCAATAACCCTAGCTTCCTCATCAATTTTATTTCTTCCAACTTAGCTGCAAAATTAGGCGTCAAACAAGCATTGCTTGAGCAGGATGACCTCAATGCCAAAGCCCAATCGTTGCTCGAGCAGATGGACACTGAACTGCAACTGCTTGAATTGAAGGACCGAATTGAAAGTAGGGTGCGCACCGACATAGAAAAGCAACAACGGGACTATTACCTCAGCCAACAACTTAAAACCATTCAGGATGAGCTTGGCCAAAACCCACAGGAAGAAGAACTCCGAATTTTGGTCGAAAAGGCCAAAAGCAAGGCATGGCCAAAAGCAACAAAAGATACTTTTGACAAAGAGGTCAACAAGCTACGCCGCATGAACCCACAGGTGGCCGAGTATGCCATCCAGATGAACTACTTGGAACTGTTGCTCGAATTGCCTTGGGAAGAATACACAGAAGATAATTTTGACCTGAATAAAGTCAGGAAAGTGCTCGATAAGGATCATTACGGGCTGGGGAAAGTGAAAGAACGTATCATCCAGCACCTCGCCGTTTTGAAATTGAAAGGCGATATGAAAGCGCCGATCCTGTGCCTTGTCGGCCCTCCGGGTGTCGGTAAAACTTCGCTTGGGAAATCCATTGCAACTGCCATCCAACGGAAATTCATCCGCATGTCGCTCGGGGGCCTCCACGATGAATCAGAAGTGCGAGGACACCGCAAAACGTATATCGGCGCTATGCCGGGGCGCATCATCCAGTCCATCAAAAAAGCGGGATCGAACAATCCGGTATTTATCTTGGATGAAATTGACAAGGTGGGAAAAAGCTTCCGGGGAGATCCCTCGTCTGCATTGCTGGAGGTGCTTGATCCCGAGCAGAATTCTACCTTTCACGACAATTATTTGGATTTGGAATATGACCTTTCCAAAGTCATGTTTATCGCCACGGCCAACTCCCTCAACTCTATTCAACCTGCTCTGCTCGATAGAATGGAGATCATTTACATAAATGGTTATTCACTAGAGGAAAAAACAGAAATCGCCCGTCGCCACCTGATACCACAGCAACGCAAGGAGCACGGTCTCAAGGCCACCAACATTTCACTCAACAAAACTTTGTTGAAAAAAATCATCCAGGAATACACCCGTGAATCGGGCGTTCGGAGCCTCAACCGCCAGGTCGCAGGGGTGATGCGATCGGTTGCCAAACATGTGGCGATGGAAGAGGAATACGATAAAAATGTGAAGCCGGACCAGTTGAAGAAAATGCTTGGACCACCGAGATATGCAAACGATATTTACCGTGAAAAACAACCTGCTGGCGTGGCCATAGGTCTTGCATGGACAAAGGTCGGTGGTGAAATCCTTTTCATTGAAACCAGTATGAACAAAGGTAAAGGCGGCCTTAAGATGACCGGCAACCTCGGTTCGGTGATGAAAGAATCTGCCAGCACGGCACTTACCTACATCAAGGCCAATGTCAAGGCGCTTGACGTTGATGAAAAGCTTTTTGAAGAAAACGACATCCATATTCATATACCTGAGGGAGCCATTCCCAAAGATGGCCCATCGGCAGGTATCACTATGCTCGCCGCATTGACTTCTGGATTGACCAAAAAACGACTAAAATCTTTTCTCGCCATGAGCGGTGAAATTACGTTGCGGGGGAAAGTCCTACCAGTAGGCGGTATCAAAGAAAAAATATTGGCTGCCAAACGGGCCGGTATCAAAGAGATCATTCTCTGCGACCAGAACCAAAAAGATGTGGAAGAAATCAATCAGGACTTCCTGGGCGGCATGAAATTCCACTATGTGGACAGGATGCAAAAAGTGTTGGATATCGCCTTTAATAAAAAATGAACAACGAATAATGAATAATGAACAATGGTAGCGTGCATGTTATTCATTGTTCATTACTCGTTATTCATTATTCAAAGTCCCGCTTTTTCTGAAATTTCCAACATCCTATCAATACTTTTTACCCCTTCCTTTATTACCCAATCAGGCAAAATGATTTCGGGCTGCTCGTATTTCATGCAGAGGTAGAGTTTCTCTAAGGTATTTAGTTTCATGTGTGGGCAATCGTTGCATGCGCACGTATTGTTAGGCGGGGCGGGAAGAAAGGTTTTTTGTGGCGACCGTTTCTCCATTTGGTGCAAGATGCCAGCTTCAGTAGCCACGATGAATTCGGTGGCCTCGTCACTTATCGTAAAATTCAACAACCCAGTCGTCGAGCCGATGAAATGGGCTTTCTCCAAAATTATCGATTCACATTCGGGATGGGCTATTAGCTTCGCATTTGGGTGACGGAGCATCAGCTTGGTGATTTTTTCATTGGAAAAAATTTCGTGTACCATGCAGGCGCCATTCCACAGCACCATGTTCCGACCAGTTTTTTTGACCAAATACCTACCCAGGTTAATGTCAGGTGCAAAGATGATGGGTTGGTCTTTCGGAATACTTTCGATGATCTGCACGGCATTGGTGGAGGTGCAGCAGATGTCGGTCAGGGTTTTTAATTCGGCGGTTGTGTTTACATAACTTACGACAATGTGATCTGGGTATTTTTCTTTGAATTTCCTAAAAACGGGCGCTGGACAAGCATCGGCCAGTGAGCACCCAGCTTTGAGGTCGGGGAGGAGGATTTTTTTGTTGGGGCTGAGCATTTTTGCTGTTTCGGCCATGAAATGAACCCCTGCAAAAACAATGATATCGGCTTCCGTTTTGGCAGCCATTTGCGATAGGCCGAGGCTGTCGCCAATGTAGTCAGCGATATCCTGTATTTCAGAATCCTGGTAATAATGTGCCAGCAGGATGGCATTCTTTTCTTCTTTCAGTTTTTTAATCTCCTCAAAAAGATCGAGCGTGGGATCAACCTCTAAGTTGAGGTAGCCGTTTTTGGATAAACCCCTTTTTGCGATGCTCATTTCAGCAGTCATGGTTCAGTATTGAGGGGCCTTTGGCAAATCCATTGAGTTGGAATTTAGTTGACCACAGAGAACACAAGGGGTTCCGCCTCCGGCGGAAATATTATTTCCCTGTGCTTCCCTGTGCCCTCTGTGGTTATAGCGTCCCAACGGATTTGTCAAAGAACCGTTTTGAATATAGGAATCCCTTGCGAAATTAGAACGAAACAGGAGCCATTTACAATTGTTTTATCAAAAAACGTTTGAATGGTTAAACTGGGAATGTAAAAAAGGGTAATTTGGTATTGGTTTTGTACGTTATCCTGTTTTTGAAATAGCTCTTCTCCCTTCTAAAAGGTTTGCTAGCCTTGCACATTATTTTCTTTTCCCTGAACATTATCGTTGTACGCTATGCCTTAATTCCCTATTTCAACGACAAATAAACACTTGTGATAAATGAAGAAAACGACGCCCATCACTGCGGTTTTGGTAACCAATTGCACTATTGTAGAAGCAATGGCTGACACCCAGACCATTAGGGAAATATTTGTCCGTTTTCCCAACCGTTTCCTACCAGTTGTAGAAGGGCTCCGTTTTATCGGGGTCATCCTGAGAGATGAGTTTCATCAGATAAGCCAATCAGAATTTAATCCAGGCCTTTCTGCTAAAGACTTTATTTCCAAAGAAATAGTCATGTTGGGTACTCAGAATACCATCGAAGAAGCGATGGAAATATTTGAAACAAATATATTCGAAATGCTGCCGGTGACTGATAACGATGGTGATTTGGCTGGCGTTCTTCTCCGTGATGACATTGAGGCTGCTTATTTTAAAGCAAGCCAAAACACCCTTCTGCAAAGAGTTGTCAATTTGCGCCGCTCCTTTCCTCTTTTTTTGTAAAATGACAAATCTCAATACTCTTCCTCGCCCTTAGTCCTTGGCAAATACAGCTTCATTCCTTTATTTTACGCTTTCTTAAACTTTGTCAATGCAAATACAACCCTTCCAGGCCGTGTATCCAGACATGGGGCTGATTTCTTCAGCCGATCACTTTTTTTCTTCCGTTAAAGAAAGGTTCAACGATTATGTGGAAAGCGGTTTTTACCAAACTTTTCCCAAAGAGGCAGTTTTTATTTGCCGCATTAAGGGGAGAGGCCGCACTTATACAGGACTGATTGCCTGCGTGGACATTAAAGAGTATTTGCAGGGCCGGATGAAACGCCATGAAAAAACCCTGGCTGCTTCTGAGCAGGAACAGATACAGGGCCTGATGAACCGGGGTGCCCAAGTGAAACCCGTCATGCTGACTTACCGGAAAGTGGAGGAAGTGGAATCGCTGGTACAGCATTATATTGAAAACAATGACCATTTCATCGAAGCCATTTTTGATACGCTCGGAGAGGTTCATCATTTTTGGAAAATCAAGGAAGAAGCATTGATTGCCCGCCTCCAAAAACTGTTTGCTGAGGAAGTTCAGGGCACCTATATTTCTGATGGGCATCACCGTACATCTTCCAGCGCATTGATGTTTAAACGAATGGGAGAAGACAACCCCGATAATCCTTTCAGGTGGTTGCCGTGCTCGCTGTTCCCAACTTCGGAGATTGAAATCTACGATTACAATAGAATAATAGAAGGGCTAAATGGTTTTTCTGCGGCATCATTTATGGCGAAACTTTCACAGCTTTTTGAAATTGAAGTGTTGGAATATGCCCAAAAACCTGTCAAGAAGCATGAGTTGACACTTTACCTTGAGGGGGAATGGTACCGCCTTAGCTGGCGGCCAGAAATATTAGGGGCGTACAAAAACGAAGAGGTGATCTTGGATGTTGACCTTCTCAATGATAAGATCTTGGTTGAATTGCTCGATATTGTGGATGTGCGAACGGACCTCCGAGTGAAATACGTGCAAGGAGTAAAAACGCTTAACGTCCTGAAGGATAAAACTTTAAAAGGAGAGGGGCGTTTTGCATTTTGCCTGTACCCGATCAGTGTCGCCGATTTTTTAATGGTTTCTGATGCGGAAGGGGTGTTGCCGCCTAAATCAACTTGGGTAGAGCCAAAGGTCAGGAGTGGTTTTTTGGTGAGGAATGTTGAGATGGGATGAAGGTTGAATGGCCGGGGAAATAATAAAAACAATCAGAATCAATACGGGCGTCAGCCCAGTTTTAATTCACAAAAAATATTTGACATGCAAGAAGTGTATATCGTATCAGCAGTTCGTACTCCGCTGGGAAGTTTCGGAGGCAAATTATCCAATATTCCCGCCACAAAATTGGGAGCAATAGCCATTAAAGGCGCGCTTGAAAAAGCCAATGTCGCTGCCGATCAGGTGGACGAAGTTTTTATGGGAAATGTTGTTTCTGCCAATTTAGGTCAGGCTCCGGCTCGGCAAGCCGCTTTCCATGCAGGAGTGCCTCACCATGTTTCCTGCACCACCATCAACAAAGTTTGTGCGTCAGGCATGAAATCGATCATGTTTGGAGCCCAAGCGATTATGTTGGGCTACGATGATATAGTTGTGGCGGGTGGCATGGAGAACATGTCGAGCATTCCTTTCTATGTGCCAAAGGCAAGGTGGGGTTATAAATACGGCAATGCTGAATTTGTGGACGGCCTTTATCAGGACGGCCTCAAGGATGTTTATGATAAATGTGCAATGGGCGTTTTTGCCGATAGGACGGCGGAGAAATACAACATCAGCCGAGAGGAGCAGGATGCGTTTGCCATCGACAGTTATAAACGTTCTGCGGCATCCACTGAGGCGGGTTTGCTGGCGGCGGAAATCGTACCAGTTGAAATTCCTCAACGCAAAGGCGATCCCGTGGTGATGAGCGAAGATGAAGAATACAAAAATGTGAGGTTTGATAAAATACCCGCCCTCCGTGGTGCTTTCTCCAAAGACGGGACGGCCACGGCTGCCAATTCTTCCACCATCAACGACGGGGCATCTGCATTGGTATTGGTTGGAGAGAAGAAACTCAAGGAATTGAACCTCAAACCATTGGCTCGAATCGTTTCATTTGCCGATGCAGAGCAAGAACCAGCATGGTTCACCACCACGCCGACCATCGCAGCGCCCAAAGCCCTCAAACGGGCTGGTCTGAAAACCTCCGACATTGACTATTTTGAAGTCAACGAAGCTTTTTCCGTTGTCACGTTGGCATTTGAAAAAATGATGGAAGTTAGCCATGACAAGACCAATGTCTTCGGTGGTGCGGTCTCGTTGGGGCATCCACTTGGGGCTTCAGGTGCCCGCATCGTTTCTACCCTCAACAACGTGCTCCAGCAAAAAGAAGCCAAATACGGACTTGCAGCCATCTGCAACGGTGGGGGAGGAGCTTCGGCCTTGATCTTGGAGCGAGTCTAAAGGAACTTAAATAACGTGAGTTCTGGATAGCAATCTTATTGTCCCGTTAGGGACGGGACATGGGTAGCCAAGCATTTGCAGGGGTTTTTCGACGTGCCGTAGGTACGAAACGTGGAAAATGTTACGTACCTACGGCACGAAAAATACCGTTGGTTTGGCATTGCTACCCATGTTCCGTCCCTAACGGGACAATCAAAGGACAGAAACCGCCATAAGCTCTTGATTGTCATGGATTATTATCCAGAACTCACGTTATTTTATTATTTCAGTACGCTCATCTTGCAATGTCGCTTCTTTTGTTCCTGTGTAAAACTCCTGCATGTATCTTTCCATCAAAGACAAATAGTTGCCCACAAATTTTAATTGTTTTTTTAGAAGTGTTTTATCAGTAACCTGCATAGCTTTCAAAGCTCCAACTTTGGCACGTACATTTGCCCTGTAAAGTTTATAATAGTTGAATAAATTATGATCCTCCTGATTAAACAGGCAAGGGTTTCCAGTGTTGTATTTATCCAAAAAATATTCAGCCAATTCTGGCCTTCCATAATAATCCAAATCCATACAGAAAAAAGCCAATTCATTTAATACATCCACTTGCCGTAAATGATCACTAAATTCGATGCAGTCAAAAACAACTGGTTCACCACTTTCAGGTAAAAATATATTTTGTGAATAAAGGTCGCCATGCCCATCAATTGTAAATCCGTCAAGATGGCGTTTTGAAATCCGGCTGGCATTTTCTTTCAAGAATGTTTCTGAAAATGCTACTGAATGTTTAATAATATTAGCCTCATGCTTGCCAATATTATTTTCAATAAATTTTGAGGTTTTTAATATGTCTGCAAAATCCTTTTGTAAGGTGGCTGTATTGATGGATGTTTTAATTATGTCTGCCTTTTTATGAAAGATTGCAAGGAGAGTGGCCAGCTGATCGAGGTGTTCAAAAGTGACTTCTCCTTTTTTCAATAGAAGATTCATTTGGCAAGTCTCATCCATGCGTTTCATTTTTACTGCATAGTCAATTATTTCTCCATTGTCAGCGCCTATAATGATTTGATCCCTTTTTTTGCATATTGGTACAGTGTCCAAATACATCCCATCTGTCAGTCGTTGATTTAATTTTAATTCATGTTCGCAATAAAATTTTCTTTTTGTCAAAGTCGAAAAATCAAGGAAGGAATAATACAAAGGTTTTTTTATTTTAAAAACGAAATCCTGGGCGAGCAACACCCAGGATATATGAGTTTCAACCAACTTTGCTTGGCCATATTCTTCATTAAAGAGCCTATCCTTTATTAATTTTCGAATTTGTAGGTCTGTCATGATACTTGGTGTAAAGTGTAATTAGAAATTAGAAAAACCAGTTTTCACTTTGCGGTCATTTTTCCAATTTCCGATTTCAAATACCCCTGTGCCTGCCACACCATTTCGTTTAGAGTCAGTTGATCCGACCAGAGAATGAATTGTGGCATTTCCAATGGTTCATAATCTTCTTTTATTTTTTTATACACTTCAAAATCCGCCTCACTATATGTTCTTTTTTTGCTGACCCTCTTTTTTATTACTTCTTCATCCGCTTTTATTTCAATCCATTTTATTTCCACGCCATATTTTTCGCATAGCTTTATATAAGGTTCACGGAATTTGTTTTTATAAAAAGTCGCATCCACAATAACTTGTTGATGGTTTTTCAAATAGCTCTCTGTGCGGTTGATCAATTCATTATAAACAGCGGCTTTTGACGCCGTGTCGTAATGGCCACGTTTTCCTGCATCGTGACGCACCATATCACTGTTCAAATGCTTCGCATCTATAGCCGAGGCAAGGGCACTGGCGAAAGTTGTTTTACCAGTGCCCGGTAAGCCTACAACCAAAATTAATTTCCTTATTTGCATCTAATTCTTTTTCCTTGTGGTTTTGCTCCTTTTTTTAGGAACAGTGGTTTTCGGTGCTTTGGTTTTCACCTTGGGCACCGTCCTGGTATTTGGACGAGTGGTTTTGGCTTTGTCCCAGGTGCTTTTATGGTAAACCCTGCCCTTATCCACTTTTGGCGTAGTCCGGTCGGGGGGCAATGGTTTTTTCAAGGTCGGTTCGTTCTTTTTCCTCGGTGCAGTGGATTCTTTTCTTTTTGTATCAGTACGGATCGGATCTTTAGAAATTTTTCTGTCCATATCATTCCTTTCAGCATTCCCGTCCAGGCTGGGATAACGGCGGGTATTCTTGTCCAGGTATTCTTTTTGGGACCGCACATTGAACGGATGATCCTTATTGTATTTGGTACGGGACGATTCGAATTTCCCATACTCCTGAAACCGCTCCACCAGCCTTCCATCGTCGCGCATCCAATCATCAGAAATCACGTCCCTGTTACTATTTCGCCAGTCGGCCACACTAGTATTGATGCTACTCGTGCCGATCCCCCTATGCCCATAATAATGGTTGGTAAATTGGGCTGACAAATGTGGCCAGTAATAGTGATGGTTTGGATAATAAAAATACCAATATGTAAAATTGAAGGACGGCAGGCCAACAAATACAAATGTACCGCCCGGATTGATGTAAAATCCCCAGTCGTACCACATTGGGTACAACCGCCACCGGGGATAATAGTACCAACTCGGATATCCGAACCAGTATGGGTAGTTGTAATAATAATACTGCCGAATGACTACATCTTCCATTTCACTGTCATAATAAAGATCATCGGCATTGTAGTCATAGTACTCATCGTCGTAATAGCCATGCTCATCGGCATAAGACTCGGCAGTGGCCTTTAGGTCGTCCAGAGCCTGTGGATTGTCTTTCAGGCTTGCTTTCCAATCTTCAATTTCCTCTGCATTTTGACGGGCGGCGTCGAGGTTGAGGCTGTCCGCTTTGTACAACACCCACTCCGGTTCTTTTTTATAAATGTCCCCTACTAAAACTGTTAATCGGATATTGTCCGTCAAGATAGTCAAGACCTCTGGCAAGGAGATCAATTCTCGCAGAGCCGCCTGTGTGTTAGGTTCGTAAGTCATCAGGAGTGACTGAAAAGCAACATCTGCGGCCTGGTTCAGGTGCTGAATTTGCACAAGCTGTGGGTGGAAATCCAGGCTAGCCTGCCTTGCCCGTTGGTGTATCACATCAGGATATTCTTTTAGCACCTCGCTGAGGGCTTTTTCATTCCCTCTCGCTGTCTGTGCCAATTGATGGATCAAATTGGGATAACGGGTCAGGTCCCAAATCATTTCCTGTGTGTTTCTCGGAAAGTTATCTATCAGTTCTTGAAAAGCAGTACTCGTCTGGGACTGGATGCTTTCCAATTTGATTAATGCCTCGGGATACAGCGTCGCTTCCAGGATGGATTGCCTGGTTTCTTCAGGATATAAAACCAGGGCATTGATGGCATCTTGGTCTTCGGCCACCAATTGAGCCAATAAGTCCTTATCGGTCTGTGCGTGTATTTGAAATAAATAACCTAACATCAATAGCAAGGCCATTGCCGGGTTGATAAATTTTGATTTGTTCATTGCTTCTTTATTAAAATGGTTAGTAGACTTGTTCAATTTTAAAAGCACTGATAATCAATAGACATCTTTCCTAAATAAATTTAAGGCATGGAAACAAGGATTTTTTTGTCAGACGAGGCATTTTTTGAAGGAATAGCCGAAGCTATTGCTGAAAAAGATAACGAAGTATGACGGAAAAAGACTGTTTAGCTGACTTATAGTTATTTAGGAAAGATGTCTAATGTATCACAAACGAATTATTTTGAATATCAAACAACTTCTACTTTTTTGTATTCCATTTCTTCTTCCTTGGGCACATCAATGAATTCTATTGTCAAAATGCCGTTCTTGTATTTTGCATTGACTTTTTCATGGCCAATGTTGTTAGTTAATTTGAATTTCCTTTCAAAAAAATCCCTGTTGAATTCATGGACAACATATTCAACGTCGGATATTTCTTTCAGTTTTTCCCTCTCACCGCGGACGGTGAAAATATCATCGGCGATGGTAACTTCTATTTCTTTTTTGGTGAAACCGGGCACAGCCAATTCTATTTCGAAGATTTTACCTTTCTTTTTGATGTTTACCCATGGCCTTCCTCTGCCCCAGGTGGGGTCTAAAGAACTGCGCCCCAGGAAATGGTTCGGGTCAATGATGGGTGCATATTTTTCACCCATCCAGTCAAAGGTCCGGTTGCGAATATTTGGACGTAACATGATAATGGATTTTTATGTGTTTCTGCCAAAAGTCATTAGCACATCGCCATTTCAGAAATACACTTATGGCTTTCAGCAATTTTAATATTCTCTAAAGGAGCTCGTTGGTCTTAGAACCAACCGAACACACCTTTATTTGTGCATTAATATAGTATGTATCAGTACTGAGAAGCAATGAAAAACATCACTGGCAAGGAATGATTTTTCTCACTCAATCTACCTCTGCCAAGGTGTCAAAATCTTTTGCTTGTACCTGCTTGAGCAGCAGGTCCTTGACCGACAGGATCAGTGATTTGTTAGCTGCATGGATTTCCCGGTTCACATTAAAGAGGGTTGAAATCTCCCTTTCAGAAAACCGGTCTTCACGAATTAACAGATATGCTTTTGCCAACCTTGGAAGATTAATTTCTTTACTTTTTTATTTAACTCTTGCTTTTATCCTAGAATTCGCAGGGACTAAATTTAGTCAGCGAGCATCCTTCGGAGCTCGTCTGCGCGGGTGGGTTGCCAAAAAATTGTTTGAGCGGAGCGAGTTTTTTTTCTGCGCTTGCTTGATCCCAACGGATCAGAGAGCGTAAGCAAAAACTCAAGACGGCGTAAACTCGCTCCGCTCAAGCAGTACGCCGCCGGGCCACCCGCCTACACGAGTACAGTCCTGTCCTAATTGTAATGAGAAGAAAATAATTATTGGTTTGCTGCATAACGTCAGTTATAAAGATGAATCACACAGCATTTTAAATGCTGTCAAAAAAATCCCTCACCTTCGCTACTCTCTGGTTTTCTGTCATGCTGTCAGCACGTTCTATTCCTTTCAAATAGGGCTTAAAACCAGGATTGCTCTTAATGGCTTTTAACAATCCGTCCTTTGCTTCAGCTGGGCCAAATATGAATAGTTCATCAGTGTACTGAACAGCATCCATTAATTTTTCGAAATAAGCTTTATCCTGTGCTTTTCTTCTCTCCAGGTAGGTGCGTTCAGAGATGTTGTCCATTGGGCCGTAAGGCGTTTTTGAACGTGCGCCGCCTTTTGGATGAAAGTGATCAATTTCGGAAAGAGTCTTGTTCACTTTTGCTTCGGCTTTATCCAATTCTATGATAAAAGCCTCTTTGAAATCCAACCAGATACCAGTTTGTTTTTTCATGGCATTTTATATGATTTGTTGCTTAATCTGGTTTCATTTGTTTCTGATGTCTAACGTCTATCTGTCTAATGTCAAAAGCCCAGTTATTATTTTACTATCAATGTTGGAATACTGTTGTTCAGCGTCATCAATTTTTCAGTCACACTGCCTATGAACAATAACTCGACCCTTGAATGTCCTTTTGCGCCCATCACGATCAAGTCCACTTCGTTTTCATCAGCATATTCCTTGATGTAGTGAGGTGTCCTCGGCATTTCTCTCTGCAGCAATACTTGTTGAATAAGGTCTTCATCATCGTGCGCGTGGGTATGCAAATATGCATCAAAGGCTTTTTTCCTTTCCTTCTCTACCATAGAGTGGAACTGCTTATTTGTCTTAATGATATTGTACGATGGAATATTGGGCAGTTGATAAACATTCAGACAGATGACCTCTGGTGATTCAGCCATTTGCTTGGCAATCCCGATTGCGGTGTGGAGTGCTCTTATGGAATAAGGGGAAAAGTCAATGGGCACCAATATTTTTTTTAACGAATATCTTGCTTTTTCCGGAACAACGAGTGAATTGCATTTTACCTTTCGGATCAGATTTTTAGCTAACACACTTGAATTGTGTTTCTTGTCTTCTTTACCAATGACCAACAAATCTGGCTCAATGTCCGCTACATCTGTCAATAGCTCTTCAAGGCGGTCACCTTCCCTGATCTCATATTCTATTTCCATGTTTGAATTCGGTTCAAGACATGATAATATCTTTTCCTTCAGGAGATTTGTCTTTTCTAGCCTAACTTCGTTTCGCATGGGTTGGCGCTCAGGTGATTTGGCAATTATCGAATGGAACAGTTCGAGCTTGGGGACGACATGAAGGAAATAGGTCGCCTCAATTTGTATGATGCTTGAAAGGAAGTGTAAATAGTTAAGCAACGGCACGTCTGCTTTGTTCAACTTCATCCCTGCCATTGCTTGGCCTACTTTAAATGGCTCGACCGTTTTGTGTTTCAATGCGTCAATTTCTTGAGTTATATCTTTCATTTTTAATGATTTTTGATAGTGGGAAATAGTTCTCTACAAATTTAATTTTAATCACCTGGTATTCAGATGAGACTTGTCAATTCAGGTGTTGATTTTCATCAATATGGGAGTAGGTTGTTTAATTCCCGTTCCCTTATATAAAAATCTTTTTTCTTTCCGTAAGTAGGTGGAGTTAAATAATCGACACTTTTGACGAGGTTACCTGCCTACCGGCAGGCAGGTTTTTTCGTCAGACAAGGCAAAAAAAATTAGCATAGCCATAGCTACGGTCATTTTTTTTAACAAAGTATGGCGGAAA